>JAAYPU010000353.1 GCA_012519645.1 Clostridiales bacterium
ATGAGATTTTGTTGAATCCTCAGTATAAAACGAATAGTTTCGTCCGCTGTTATTATCCCAATTATTTGCACTGTCCTTAAAAGCAACATTAATGATCCTGTCATCCGAAGGAAGGCTTATCTCAAATCCATGATTTGTTTTCATCATCTGATGAACTGACTGATCTACCCAATTGCTTCCAAAGCCATAGACAGCATATACTTTATCGGCACCCGATTGTGCCAATAATCCATTATAAGTTACCTTTATCCCATGTTTTTCTTTGTGAGCACTTATTCCGTTTTTAATATAATCATTTGTTTTCGTCATCAACACCTCCTTTCTTATTTATTATCAAAAAAATAAATATTCTTATTCAGCAAAAATTTGGATGCGGAGCAATTTTTCTGCTGATGAAGGAAAAGTGATCATTAACGAAAAAGTTTGATAAATTAAAGGCAAAAATAATAAAAATCCTTCAAACTGAAGGATTTTTACATTCACTCTTAATAATAAATTGTTCATTATTCATTGAGGTAATTTCCTCAATCATTTTTCAGTTCCGTTTTGCCTTCTGACAAATTGTCCGTGCCGTTTTCTTTTATGACACATCCTTCCAGACTGATATTTTCGCTGCTTAAAATATAGAATAGCGCATTAACGGAATTATAATATTCTTTTTTGTTATTGCTTATTTCAACTTTTTTAAATAATACATTTTTACTGTTTTCTATTGCAACAGCATTTTTACCGTTCCTGGTGAAATAGCAGTTCTCAAAGGCAGCATCTTCAGTACCAGTGAGTATCACCGCTTTTGAAGCGCAGTCCGATATAAGGGTATTGGAAATAAACATTCCTTTATTGGATTTTGCTTCTAATCCCCATTCACCGCATCCAAACAGTATGGATTTATTCAAATTGAAATTATCCGTATCATCCAAATAAATCACTCCCGCTTTACAGTAAAGCTGCAAATGACCTATCCGAAGATTTGATAGTGTAATATTGTCGCAGTTTTTAAAACTAAATACATATCCGTAAGCTTCACTTACAACCGTGACCGGTGTATCTCCTTTTCCTATGATAACAAGATTCTTTATGTCTTTTATCGTAAGCTCCCCGTATTGTACTGTTAAATTTTCACTTGTATATTCATATGGAATTATATACATTCCGGGCTCAAGGAAAATAGTTGTATCTGATGCGATAGCTTCTATAAGCTCTTGACCGTTTTTTACCGTGACCGTTTTTTCATTTTTATATAATGATACATCCACATAGCCCGCCAATATTTTCTTAAAATCTTCTGACTGCAGTTTTCGCTCATTTATAAGGTTCCTTGCATCTTCACTTATGGTTGGTTCATAGCCTTTATCCCGTAAATAATTTTCCAAATCCATACTATAGAAAAAGCTATTGGCATTTAACAAATCGTAAACCTTCTTGACCATTGGATGGAATGAAGAATCCTTCTTTTCCTGTATGAATTTCTCATAGCTTTTTATATAAGCTGAAGACAGGATACCATTTGAATACATTTCAAAATTATACATATTGGGCACGATATAAAGCTTAATATAATATTGGGCTTGCTCCTTAACCCAGGCTACTTCTAAAGCATCAGGATATTTACCGTAAAATTTCTCCAATGATAT
Source organism: Clostridiales bacterium (assembly GCA_012519645.1). Classification (GTDB taxonomy): domain Bacteria; phylum Bacillota; class Clostridia; order Peptostreptococcales; family JAAYPU01; genus JAAYPU01. Next base: position 1,635 of record JAAYPU010000353.1, read on the forward strand.
AAGATGCTCTGCTACTTCGTCCGGTGAAACTGTTAAATAACCTTCTACCATGATAGGCTCATGGGCATAGTACCAATTCTTCAAACCAAGGTAATCCTGCATACTTTCAGAAGCAATATTTACAAAAGTATTATACAAATAACCTTCTTCCGGTGATGGATATGCCCATCCCTCATGAAAGGATATGCCAATACCATTCTCTTTAAGGACCGCAGCTTTTGCTCTCACTATGGGGTCTTGGATCTCATAGATAGATCTTACACGATGTTTGATTTGATTGTCATATACGTAAATTTTCTCTATGGTTTGGTAAGGCATGTTTTCCATATACCATTCCTGATCGATTCCGAAAACCATCTCTTCATAAAAATTCTGAAAGGCGCGAATCACTTCGCTTGCGTCCTTCATCTGCTGTCCTATAATGAAGCCGACCTCTTTTGCGGTAGAAATAGATTTCAAGTCCTTCCTGTCCATACTATCAAGCATTGATTTATAACTTCTTATCATTTCTTCGTCTGTCAGTTTTCCCCTATTTTCTAACATCCATTTTTGATAGTCTCCGATTATTCTTTTATAGTAGGTATCTTTCTTTTTATAAAAAAACTCCAAGCTTATATCCGGATTTACATATCTGGAAATGAAGCTGTTATCCGGAATTTTCGATGTTCTTGAAAGCCATATCTGATATTCATAGTTTTCACTGCCATCTTCATTTAGTCCATAGGTAAACTTCTGCGAAATCATGCCTTTGCCTACTTCATATTCTGTCAATACTTTAAATCCCTTATACAGTTCCAGGTTTTGAGGAACAATCTCCACAGTAATTGTCTTATCGGTCACATCCGTAATAGTGCCTGTTACATCCATCGTTCCATAGGCTCTTTCATACCATATTCCTGTCCATGAAGTGCCTTTTTGGACAGGAGCCTGAATAAGCGTTATATATTCTTCCAAGCCAAATTCCTGCTGAATAGCTGTTTCAGTTACTTTAATCTTCTTGAAAAAAGAGGTGTCTCCTGCTTCCCCTCCTGAGAGGTCTTCCACTTCACCTTCAATAAGAATCAATGTAGCTTCTTCCTGACCATATTTCTCTTCTGTATTTACAATGGTCTCAAAAGAGCCATAATCTAAAGCGCCTTCATAGTAGCTGGTCCATCCTCTTTCCTGAGGGAAAATATCGTATAGTGAAATAGCCTTTGCGGTGCTGCTGCTGACTTCATCCTTCTGATTACATCCGGCACCGGCTAAAATTAAACTTATAAACAACAAAGCCGTTATTATCTTCTTCATAGTTTGTTCCTCTCATCATCACAAATCTTTCTATTATTGACGTATTCTCATATAAAATAGTTCCAGTAAAAATTATATCACATTAAAAAGCTCTTTGTCTTTTGTTTTCAAGTCAGTAAATTTATCCTGCAACATGATTTCAATATGTATTGCTAAATGACAATAATCTATTTTTTCTAAAATTATACAATGCTTGCTCACTAAAGGGGTTCATGATAAAATTGACAGGAAAGGAGTCGTTAAAATGAAAGACGTAAATGATATCTCAAAATTGTTAGCAAGTTTTGTTAATAGCAGTCCGTTAAACATAGTTCCTGAGTTAGACAACATGGTTATTTATGAAGAACCATTAGTAGCTATAGCTTCTGCGCAAGACCCATTGTTTGCAGAATTAAAGAAGCCTGATGTCATTTCTCCTGAGCATTATATGCCTGAGGATTGGCTTCCCGGAGCA
>JAAYPU010000354.1 GCA_012519645.1 Clostridiales bacterium
CTAAAACATTACATCCGGGAGAATTTGATCCTGAAATATGGTATGGAGGCAAAACTTTAGACTATAGGTTTTCCAATGCTGTTTTAATAATGAAAGATTTATTTGAAAGCGAGGGCCTCTATGTTAAATCCAACAAATGACAGATTGGATTATGGTGAGATTCTTACTCCGCCTGATAGTTTTCATCTTGATTTTGCTGTTGGCACTACGTATTCTTTGGATCTCGATGCCCTTGTCGGTGTAAGCTTGGCACTGGGTTTATCTGAGGGAACGGACAGTGTTCTTATTAATAATCCGGTTTTTCTTTTGGAAGCGCTTAGAAGAACAGGGGATAAAGTTGCTGTATTCTGCGAAGGCGGTCAGATACATCTGCCAAACAAAGTGACTTCTTTATTTATTCTTCTCGAGAAGATGGTTTTTTCTATCACTTTGCCAAAAAGGAACGATATCGCCACCTATCCATCATTTCATCCCAAGTTCTGGCTTATTAGATATGTAAATGAAACCAAAGAACATATATATCGAGTTGTCGTCTTGAGCCGCAATCTCACATTTGATCGAAGCTGGGATATTTCATACTATATGGATGGCAGGATAAGAGAAAACATTTCAGACAAAAATAAACCCTTGCGGGATTTTTTGTATTTTTTAACTACTCAGACATCTGCGGATGAAAACGGAAAAAACAAGACGAAAGAAATTCGTGCTTTAATTAGGGAATTGACGTATGTTCATTTCGAACCTTCCGAGAAAGAATTTTATGATTATGAATTTATACCGAGCGGTATAAAAAAATCCTCCGGAGGCTACCATCGTTTTGATGAAACAGAATTATTCAATGGTACCTTTCACGAGATTTTGATTATGTCTCCTTTCCTATCGTCAGGGATCATTAGAAATTTCAATATAAGGAATACCAATTCACAGATACAAGGCTCAAGGTATATGCTGCTTACGCGGGAAATGTCTCTAATAAGTCTTAAACCTGAGGATGCCAGTAATTTTCGCATATACACTATGAAGGACTCTATTATAGATGGAGAAAGCGCTATCTCAGAAGAAAATACAGAATTTAAAAGACAAGACATTCATGCAAAACTATTTATGAGAAGAAAATATTCAGATTCGAATTTATATCTTGGCTCATTAAATGCATCTCACAATGCTGTACATGGCAATGTTGAATTTATGCTGAGGCTGGACGCCAAAAATCGCTATTTAAATATGGACAAACTCACAGCTTCTCTATTTGGTAACGACGAACAAAATAATCCTTTTCAGGAAGTATCATTGCAAAATGATATTATTGATAATAATAATGATGATGAGGCCAATGATTTACATGCTATCATTAAGGAGATAAACAGGGGCAAGCCTAGTGCGCTTGTTAAAGCGGATGAGGACTTTTTTACAGTTAGTCTTAGTTTTAAATCATGTGACACAAGAAATATAGAAATACAACTTAGACCGTTATTATCAAAAAAGACCGAGCTTTTTGCAGAAAATGTATTGTTCACAAATTTGCAGTTGTTGGAGTTATCAGAATTCTATGTGATATCTGTTTCAGATCATATAAAAACTATAGAAAGAATCATTATTATCCCGACGAACGGACTTCCTGAGAATAGAGAGAACACAGTAATCTCAAATATTGTAAATGATCAAAACAATTTTTACTGTTATATTGCTTTTTTACTCGGAGATGATTCCATTCTTTCAACATTGGAGGGTGGTATGGCGGAAAGAGATGTTCATAGAAAAACCGGCAAAGCTTTGTATAGAACACCAGCACTATATGAGAAAATGCTTCAAACTGCTGCGAATAACCCAGAAAAGTTTAAAGGAATTGAACGTTTAATAGAGGCTATTTCAGAAAACGGAATAATCCCGGAAGAATTTAAAAAAATGTACAATAAATTTAAGAAAGTGGTAAAACTGGATGTCTGAAACGACTAAACAGCTAGAATTGATAGAAAATAGAATAATGGATGGCCTAAAGGATTTTCAGCAGGCAACAGTTAACAGGATTGACCAGCTATTTAGAACCGGCCAAAGGAGAATACTTGTATCTGATGAGGTAGGATTAGGAAAAACGTTAATAGCTCGCGGTATAATTGCGAAAATGGCAAGGTTCAGTCAAGAAGAAGGCGATAAGTTTTTTAAGACCGTGTATATATGTTCGAATGCTACTATTGCAAGCCAGAACTTACAGAGATTGAGAATTACAAGCGATGCGAGGACAGAGAACGCGTCTTTATCGAGATTATCAATGCAACATTTGAATATATTCAAACAAGAAAACAATGTGGAATTAGAAAAAAGATTTATTCAACTAATACCTTTAACGCCGGATACTTCATTTAGGATGACTGCAGGTACGGGAACGGTTGCTGAAAGAGCGCTTATGTTTGCGTTGCTTCGCCGCCTGCCGGAATTGCATACATATGTAAATGAACTTGAAGTTGCAATGAAGGATAGAGCCTTTTGCTCATGGGATTCCTGGTGCAAAGACCGATATGAGAGGGAGGTGTGTGAGTGCGACGAAAAGTGCAACCATAGATATTTA
>JAAYPU010000355.1 GCA_012519645.1 Clostridiales bacterium
AAAAGCGTCTCTTATTTCCCTGCATCTTTCTAAAATATTTGTATTTGAAATAACATAAAGGGGCGTTCCGTATTTTTTTGCTAATTCAACAGTATCACAACCATCAAAAATAAAATGATCTGCTGTTCTTACATTTTCATTCATTATCAAAACCTCTTTCGCTGTTTTTCTATCTAATTTTTTATTGATTTTTCTATTTTACCAAATATCGATATAATTTCAACCCCTCTTTACAATTGATAATTGATAATTGACAATGGATAATTGAACATTAGAGCAAAGAGGTCACTATAGGAGCTTAGCTCCTGTTGAACAATGGCAAAAAAAAGTTGAGCGATTGTTAGTGCCTCTTGATTTGTCATCGCGAGGAGCAATAGCGACGTGGCAATCTGGATTGCCACACATCCTTCGGATGTTCGCAATGACAAGTATATTCGGGTCTGAAACTCTAATCACTAATCACTAATTACTAATTACTAATCACTTTCCATAGACCTGAGACCTGAAACCTGAAACCTGAGATCTACTCTGTACACCAATGCGCACCATCCATCCTCTACACTCTATGCCTTATCCCCTATGCCCTGATAATATTTGCACACCGTATTCAGCGGGCAGTTAACGCAATTTGGATTTTGTGCTTTGCATATTCTTCTCCCATGCCAGATAAGCATATGGTGTGCTTCCGACCATTGTCCCCTTGGTATTTTCTCCATAAGCTGATATTCCGTGTCCAATACGTTTTTTCCTTGAACCATCCCTATTCTGTTTGAAACCCTAAAAACATGAGTGTCGACAGCAATAGCCGGTATAGAGAAGGCATTGCTTAATACTACATTTGCAGTCTTTCTGCCAACTCCAGGAAGCTTTATCAAATCTTCGAAGGTATTTGGAATCACTCCATCATATTGTTCTTTAAGCATTTTACACAAATTCATAATGTTTTTAGACTTTGTTTTATACAGTCCTATTTTTTTGATTCTTTCTTGTAATACTTCCTCTGATATGGTCAGCATGGAATCTAAATCGGGATAATCTGCAAACAATCGCTCCGTAACCTCGTTTACTTTCTTGTCAGTTGTCTGTGCTGAAAGAACAACAGCAATAAGCAGCTGAAAAGGTGTTCTGAAATTCAATTCACACTCAGCTTCAGGATAAAGCTTTTTTAGTTCATTTAATATATATGATACTTTTTCATTTGTCATCTTACTCACTTAAACACACCCTTTGCCAACTGAAAACTGATAACTGATAACTGAAAGATTAGGATGACTTTGCTATGTAAAGTCTAAACTGAATTTAATGAAGGAATTTGTTTTAACAAATTCCAACAAAAACTATCAGTTGTCAGTTGTCAGTTTTCAGTTTATAAAAATTCCACTGTATTCAATTTCCTGGCTGATTATCTCTACACGCCCATCCTTTTCTATAAAGGATATGATGCTTTCGAGCATTTGATTGGCATGCTTTGTATCCGTACTTACACATGCTATGCCTATTTCGGAACGTGCCCATAAATCATGATATCCAACCTCGGCAACAGAAGCATTAAACCTAGATTGAATGCGCCCTATAATACTTTTGATGATCATTCTCTTTTCCTTTAATGAATTTGATTCAAAAAGCAATAATTCAACTTTACAGATACCGACTATCATAATTTCACACCCTCTGTCAACTAATAACTAATAACTAAGAACTGAGAACTAATAGATAAGGAAGATTTTGTGCTTTATAATCACAAAACTACATCAATTAATGAAAAATGAATAATTGAGGATGGAATTTGACTAAAGTCAAATTCCTTCATCAACTCTTAGTTCTTAGTTATTAGTTCTTAGTTAATTATAGCTGACTTCTAATATTTAAACCATATTAAATCGGCATTTCTTTATTAAACTCCTAAAATACCTTATTATTTTAAATATTATGCCACTATATATTTTCTTCTCTTTTTTCCTTTTTATTTGTCATATATTTAGTATTGACTTTATAGAATCTAATGTTATGATATTTATGAATACTGCCGACCAACGGGTCGGTTGATGTAATATATTTCATAATAGAAAAGGATGAGGTTCGAAATGAAAGAAAAAAACATAAACAATACAGAAGAAATAAATGCAGAAAACAACGTAAATGGAAACAAGACAAAAAAGAAAAACAGAAAAACCATCATAGCTGTTATTCTAATAGCTATTATAGCTTTTTCAGCATTCAGAATTATAACTTCAAAGGATGCAGACGTTTTACCCCAATCCAATGATAAAAGTGTAAATGTAAGGACTTCACAAGTCACAAGAATGGATATAGAAGTCATGACACCTCTAACAGGAAGAATACAGCCCGTTCAGGAGGCTTCCATCGTTCCTGCTGTAGCAGGAAAGGTTACAAAGGTGCATGTTTCCTTAGGAAAAAAAGTTTCAATAGATACACCTCTTTTTGAGTTAGATAAGGAGCAAATGCAAAATACATATAATCAGGCTCTAGCAGGCTACAATCAAGCAAATGCTTCATATACAAATGCTAAATCAAATTTTGAACGTGTAAAGCTTCTTTATCAGGAAAATGCTGTTTCAAAGCAACAGTATGAACAGGCACAGCTACAACACGACGCAGCTTACCAGTCTTTGATTCAGACACAAGCTTCTTTAAGCAATGCAAAAAAAGCATTAGATAATTGTATTGTGAAATCTCCGATAAATGGTTATGTAACTCTTATTAACGTAAATGAAGGTGAAATGGTTTCACAGGCAATGCCTGCTGTAGCTGTAGCTAATATTGATACAGTAGAAATAGAAACAAGTATATCTGAAAATATGATCAATAAAATAAAAATCGGTGACAATGTAAAAGTATTGGTAAAATCCGCTTCTGATACTGAATTTGAAGGAACCATTTCCGAACTGTCACCGGCCCCTGCACAAGGCTCACTCACTTATCCATTAAAAATCTCTATAAGCAACAGTGACACTTTGATAAAATCAGGTATGTTCGCAGAAATAAAAATTGTATCTGAAAGCAGGAAAAATGTTCTTGCAGTTCCTTCAGATTCAGTCATCATTAAAAACGGAACATCCATGGTGGCAACTTTACACGAGGATACTGCAGTATTCAAAAAAGTCACGGTTGGAATTGACAATACAAAAAATGTGGAAATCATTGATGGTCTTCAAGAGGGAGATATCATAATCACAGAAGGTCAATATTATTTAGATGATGGAAGTAAGGTCAATGTTATTCAATAAATATAATAATTATTTTATTTCTGAAATATGTAGGCTTCGAAAATCAACAGTTTTTACCAGCCTTAAACTAGGAGTGATTATATGAATATATCAAGGATTTCTGTTAAACGCCCTGTCACCACTTTGATGTTTATGCTCATCATTGTGTTACTGGGGTTCGTTTCTTATACACAAACATCAGTAGATTTATACCCAAATATGGACCTTCCCGTTGCTATAGTAATTGTACAATATCCGAATACTTCTCCTGAAGAAATTGAGAATTTAATTACAAAACCTATTGAATCTCAGCTGGCAACGGTTGAAAACCTGACAGGATTGACATCTGTCTCCAGCGATGGAATGTCCTTAGTCATGGTCGAATTTGATTATGGAGCAGACATGAATTTTGCCTCCCTTGAAATGAGGGAAAAAGTTGCGCTTATTAGTGACTTTTTACCGGATGGATCTACAGA
>JAAYPU010000356.1 GCA_012519645.1 Clostridiales bacterium
AATTTACATAAAACATAGTTGTTAAGTTGTTAATTAATATTTTTATTTAAAAAAAATATAATGGTTATATAAATATTATTGTTGAACAGCTTAAATCTATTAATTTTACTATATTTTTTTATAGTTTTAACAGTAAATCAATATTGTATGATTATAATATATACAGTAATAAAATTACGGTTAACATATTTATTCGAAGAAGACAGCGTAATCCGGTTATGTTATAATATATTGTACTAACTTGTTTTAGACTAAGTATGAATTGGGTAAGAAAGTGATAGAGCAATTTTGAGGTGAAATAATGAATCCATTGGCAGACAGAATACGACCTGAGGAGCTCATTGATATTGTCGGACAAGAACATGTTATCGGTGAGGGGAAGCTGTTAAACAGAATATTGGACTCTAAGATGATACCAAATATGATCTTTTTCGGACCATCAGGCGTTGGTAAAACAACGGTAGCGCAGATTATTGCCAAAAACTCAAACAAAAGATTTTTTAAATTAAACGGTACCAGTGCAAATTTAGATGATATAAAGCAGGTAATTACTCAGATTGGCACACTTACTACTTTAAACGGAATTTTACTGTATATTGATGAGCTGCATTATCTTAATAAGCGTCAGCAGCAATCTATATTGGAATACATAGAAAACGGTGACATAACTTTGATTGGCAGTACAACGGAAAATGTCAATTTTACAATATTTAATTCACTTCTCAGCAGATGCAGTATCATAGAGTTTAAGCCATTGTCTGCTGCAAGTATCGTTTTAGGTTTAAAAAGAGCTGTTTCTAAAGAAGAAGATAGATTAAATATCAAAATATCCTATGATGACAACGTATTAACATATATATCGGAAGTGTCCAGCGGTGATTTAAGGAAAGCACTTAATACGCTGGAGCTTATAATCAATACCTATAAAGCTGATGAAGAACGAATTTTACATATAGATTTAGATAAAGCTAAGGATTGTTCACAAAGTAAAATAATGTATCATGACAGAGATGGTGACGGACATTATAATTTATTAAGCTATTTGCAGAAAAGCATTCGGGGTTCTGACCCGCAGGCCAGTATTCATGCACTTGCACGTCTTATTAAGGGCGGAGACTTAAATGCTATATGCAGACGTTTATTAGTCATTGCCGCCGAAGACGTTGGTCTTGCGCATCCTAATGCGGTGAGCATAGTAAAAGCTTGTACCGATGCTGCCTTTCAAATTGGACTTCCCGAAGCAAGGATTCCCTTAGCTGATGCCACATTATTACTTGCATTGGCACCAAAGTCCAATTCAGCCTATATGGCAATTTCTGAAGCATTAAATGATCTGGATTCGATGGATACAGGTAGTATTCCTGATTATCTATGTGACGGACATACAAATATTGCAAAGAATAGTGGAAAGGAATACTTATATCCGCATAATTATCCTAATAATTATGTAAAACAGCAATATATGCCTGATAAAATAAAGGATAGAATTTATTATAAATATGGAGAAAATAAGTTTGAACAAGCTTTTAAGGATTACTGGGAAAAAGTTAAAAAATAACTTTTATTGTGCAAAGCACTGATGATTGGAGGCAGTTTATTGGAAATCATACTGGCAAAGCATTCAGGTTTTTGTTTTGGCGTAAAGGAAGCCATTAACAGAACATATGAAGTTATTGAGCAATATAAAGGTACCAATAAAAAAATCTATACTTATGGCCCGCTGATACATAATAAACAAGTAACTGATGGATTAGAAAAAATGGGAGTTTATTCGACGGAGTCTTTAGATAATATAGAGGAAGGCAGTATAGTAATTATAAGATCTCACGGTGTTCCTAAGGCCTTTTATGACGAAGCAAATGAAAAGGGAATTGAGGTTATAGATGCTACCTGTAAATTTGTTCGAAAGGTTCAGGAAACTGCAAAAAATAGCCATGAAAAGGGATCCAAGGTTGTAATTGTAGGTGACAAAAATCATCCTGAAGTTATTGGTATCAATGGTTGGTGCGATAATGATGCGATTATAATAGAAAGTATTGAAGATGCGGAAAGAATAAATTTAGATAATATTTGTATAGTTGCACAAACTACTATTACGAATGAAATGTGGGAAAAAATCATTGAGGTGTTTGACAGGAAGCAGATCAATAGCGAAAAGAATAATACGATTTGTTCCGCTACTGAAGCGAGGCAGTTGAGCTGCGAACAAACAGCAAAAGAAGCAGATGCCATGCTGATCATAGGCGGTAAACACAGCTCTAATACGCAAAAATTGTATATGATTTCAAAAAAATATTGTGAAAATACATATTTTATTGAAACAAAAAGCGATTTACCATTGAATGATTTAAAAAAATATAATAAAATTGGAATCGCAGCAGGTGCATCAACACCTGAATGGATAATTAAGGAGGTTATTACTGTTATGAGTGAACTAAGCTTTCATGGAGAGACTGATAATACAAAAGAAAACACTTCCGAGAATCAAATGTATGATTTAATGGAAGAAATAGAGAAATCATTAATAATACCGGGAAAAGGAGAAATAGTTAAAGGTACAGTTATTCAAGTAAGAGATAATGAAATTGTAGTAAATTTAGGTATTAAAAAAGATGGCATCATTCCTAAGGATGAAATATCTTCAAATTTAACCTTACCCCTGACAAACATGTTTTCCGTTGGGGAAGAAATAGAAGCAGAGGTTTTAAAAACTGATGATGGGGAAGGAAATTTATTACTGTCCAGAAAAAAATTAAATGCAAATGAAGATTGGAATGATATCTCCGAATCTTTTAAAAATAAATCCGTTATAGAAGTAAAGGTTAAAAATAAAGTCAAAGGCGGAGTTGTTGCGGCGTATAAAGATATAACAGGGTTTATTCCTGTTTCTCAATTAGCTGATAAATATGTAGAAAATATTGATGAATATGTAGGAAGAGTTTTACCCGTAAAAATTACGCAATTAGATAAAAAGAAGAATAAGGTAATTTTTTCGCACAGAGTTCTTTTAGAAGAAGAAAAAGCAAAAAATGTTGAAAAAGTATGGAACAGTATTTCCGAAGGAGATATAGTAGAAGGTAAAGTAATGCGGTTTACTGATTATGGAGCTTTTATTGATATTGGAGGTATTGATGGATTGCTTCATATTTCCGAGATTTCATGGGGAAAAATCAACCATCCTTCCGATGTGTTAAAAATTGGCCAAAAGATAAAAGTAAAAATATTATCTATGGATAAAGAAAATGAAAAAGTATCCTTAGGTCTGAAGCAAACTACAGAGGAACCATGGAAAATATTGGAGCAAAAATACAAAATTGGTGATATAGTAGAAGGAAAGGTCGTTCAAATAAAGGAATATGGACTTTTCGTTGAGATTGAACCAGGTATGGATGGACTTGTACATATCTCCGAAATTGCACATAAGCATGTAACAAATCCTGCAAATGAAGTTAAAATAGGAGAGGTTGTAAAAGTTAAAATACTGGATATTGACAAAGAAAACAAACGCATCAGTTTAAGTATTAAAGAAACCATTGAAAAACCATCTGAGGAACCGGTAAAACCTATAGAACCTGTTGTAGAGCCTTCAGAAGAAGTAAAAGAAGATATACCGGAGGAAATTTCATAAATGAAATTTCCTCAAATTAATAATTAATAATCGAGGCGACTTTTGCAGAGTGCTGCAAAAGTTAGATTTATTTAAAATATAGATGATTAAAGCTCATAAAACAAAGTTTTATGAGCTTTATTTATTTGTTCATAATTAATTCTCATAAAAGCAGATGATAAGGAAACAATAAATACAGAGATCGAGAGGAGTGTTATGGATGAATGGAAATGCTGAATTATTAAATTTTATTTATCAGAATTCTCAAATGGGAGTAGATACGATTAAACAGCTTGTAGATATTGCTGAGGATGACAAATTTATAAAACATTTAGAGTCTCAATTAAAAGAATATAAAGAAATCCATAGTTCTGCACGCAAAATGTTAAATGAGAATGGGTACGATGAAAAAGGAATAAGTGCCTTAGAAAAAATAAGAACCTATTTAATGATAAATATGCAGACAATAACAGATAAATCTGCTTCGCATATCGCAGAAATGCTGATAATAGGAAGCAATATGGGAGTAATCAATGCTATCAAAAATATCAATAAATATAAGAATGCAGAAAAGAATATCCTGCAACTTATGAAAAAACTGCTTAAGTTTGAAGAAAATAATATACAACAGCTAAAAGAATTTCTTTAGCTTATGGTACTATAAAAGACCTTTGATTGATTGAGCATATCTTCGGCATTTTTTATTGCAGCTGAGGAGATTTTTTCTCCGCCAAGCATTCTGGCAATTTCTTCAATGGTTTCAGGTTCGCTTAATTCTTTAAGTATAGTTTGAGTAGAATCGGTATCTGATTTTTTTGTAATAAGATAATTTTGATTACCCATTACCGCAATTTGAGGTAAATGTGTAATACATATTATTTGATGATTTTTAGAAATTTGTGCGAGCTTTTTTCCTACTATGCTGGCAGTAGCTCCGCTGATACCGTTATCGATTTCATCAAAGATCATGGTTGAGATACCGTCAAAATCGCCGATTATTCTTTTAAAGGCCAACATGATTCTTGAAATTTCACCGCCGGATGCTATCTTGGTTAAAGGCTTAACAGGTTCTCCTTTATTTGTTGAAATCAAGAATTCAACTATATCGGTACCATTTGGTGAATATATAAGATTGCCTTGCGAATCCATATTTGTTCTAAAATACACTACAAAATCCGCATGATTAAAATTAAGCTCCATAAGCTCTTTGGATATTGCTTCTTCAATTCTGAGGGCGGCTTTTTTTCTTAAATTGCTGAGTTCTTCGCTTTCTTTTTTTAGGGTAGATTCTATTTCTTTCAGTTTTGATTCTAGGTCGTTAATTGAATCATCTGCATTTTCGATGACTTGCAGTTCTTTTTGGATTTTTTCTTTATATTCAAGTATTTTTTCTATACTGTTTCCATATTTTTTCTTAAGCATATTTATTAATTCCAAGCGTTCCTGAATTTCATCCAGTTGATGAGGAGAGTATTGAATAGAATCTTTATATTTGCGAATGTCTTCGCAAATACTTTCCAATTGGTATAGATTGTCTATTATTCCGGATTCAATCGATGCAAATCTTGAATCATAGACAGCTATTTCTTTTAATAAAGAGGAGGCTTTTCCCAATTTTGAAATGACATCATCTTCATCTCCAAATATCAGATTGTAAGAGATGGATAAATTCTGGAAAATTTTTTCGCTGTTTTGAAGTATGTTTAGAGATTGCTGTAGAGATTCATCTTCTCCAGGAATAAGGCATGCTGCTGAAATTTCGTTTAATTCGTATTGCAAAAAATCCTTTTTTCTTTCGAAATCATCTTTAGCTTTTATTAGTTTATTCAAATCATTATATAAATGAGTATACTCTGAGTAGGTTTCTTGAAACTTGATTTTTGCTTTCTCAATTACTGCAGAGTCGTAAGAATCTATTAAATTTAAATGATTTTCTGAATTTAACAGTGACTGGTGGTCATATTGACCGTGGATGTCAACGATTTTGCCGCATATTTTATTAAGTAAAGATACTGTTACTAAAGTATCATTTACTTTGCATATGCTTTTTCCTGATGTAAATATTTCTCTTGTGATAATCAAGGTGTTATTATCTATTTGAATATCGTTTTCTTCTAAAACATCCAAAACAGACGGGCTTTTTATATCGATAACCAGCTGTATGATTGCCTTATCTTTTCCTGAACGAATATAAGTAGTATCAGCCCGATTTCCTAATGCCATGCTAATGGCTTCGATTATTATGGATTTGCCGGCACCTGTTTCTCCCGTAATAATATTAAGACCTTCGTAAAAGTCAGCAGTTAATGTGTCAATAAGAGCAAAGTTTTTAACTGAAAGATGGGAAATCATATAAATCACCTACTTATAAAATAAGTTCATTAAATTGTTTAACCAGACTTTGTACATTTGCTTTTTCATCCACAACTACAAAAATAGTATTATCACCGGCAATAGTACCGAGTATATTATTCAGATTAAGAGCATCGATTGCTTCACAAGCTGCATTTGCACAACCGGTCAAGGTTTTAAGAACGATTATATTGTTTGAATGGGAGACAGACAAAATAGTATCTTTAAATACTTTAATGAATCTATCTGTAATTGATTGATATGATTGTGTTTCAGCAGAATATTTATATTTTCCTTCATGTGTTTGTATTTTTATAAGTTTTAATTCCTTTATATCTCTTGAAATTGTGGCTTGTGTTACATGGTATCCACTGTTTATAAGAAGTTGAGCTAGTTCTTCCTGGGTTTCAACTTCATGCTTTTGTATCAACTCAAGTATTTTATTATGCCTTGAATATTTCATGGAAACCTCCTGAATATTTATTAAAAATTATTTATATTTATTATATCATATGAGTTATATTCTTAGGCAATAAAATTTAAAATGTTTGTTTCTTATGGTATAATGCTTTAGAATAGAGTATAGAGGTCTCTGGTCTCATGAGAAACTGACAACTGAAAACTGATCATAGCTCGCCCTATTTGTGAAACAAATAGTTGGCGAACTTAATTCTTAATTCTTAATTCTTACGGGAGAGTAAGTTATGCGTATTATTGGAATAGATCCGGGTTTTGCAATTTTAGGATACGGAATCATAGAAATAAATGGCAGTAAAATAAAAACCATAGAATATGGAGCCATTACTACACCATCTGATATGCCAATGCCTGACCGCTTAAAAACTATATACAGCAATTTATCCAATTTAATTACTGAGTATCAGCCCCAGGAAGCATCCATAGAAGAGTTGTTCTTTAACAAAAATACTAAGACAGCTTTAATGGTAGGACAGGCAAGAGGAGCGGTCATATTAGCATGTGCAAATAATAACTTAGAAGTATTTGAATATACTCCGCTGCAAATCAAGCAGGCTCTGGTAGGTTACGGAAGAGCAGAAAAAATGCAGATCCAAGTGATGATAAAAAACATCCTGAATTTAGATACTGTTCCAAAGCCTGATGATATCGCTGATGCGTTAGCTGCGGCGGTTTGTCATGCTAATTCAAGAAATTATAAAAAACTCTGCTTAGGATACTAAGGAGGAATGTAAATGCTGCACTACATAAAAGGAAAAGTGACCGGTTATTTTGAAAACGGTATAGTATTGGAGAATAATGGCATAGGATATGAAATAAATGTGCCGGCACTTTCTATGGATTACATCAGAGAAAAGAATGAAGACATTCTGATATACACTGTGATGATGGTAAGAGAAGATGATATCAGTCTTTATGGTTTCGCATCCAAAGATGATATTTCTATTTTTAAAAAATTATTAACTGTTAACGGAGTGGGTGCTAAAGCTGCTCTTGCAGTAATGTCTACATTTTCAACTAACACTTTAAAAAAAATAATTGCTTTTGAGGATGATAATTCTCTTATGAAAGCACCTGGAATAGGTAAAAAAACAGCTCAAAGGATAGTTCTGGAGCTTAAAGATAAAATGGGTGAGATTGGTGGATTTGAGGAGAAATATAACATTGCAGTGAAACCTGGAATAACGGAAGAAGCTATAGAAGCTTTAACAGGTTTAGGGTATTCCAGAAATGAAGCACATGAAGCCGTATCGAAGGTGGCAAATGAAGGCGACAGTGTCGAAAAAATAATCAAATCAGCATTAATGAACCTAAGCAGAAAGTAATGACAGAGTATGGAGTAGAGATTAGAGTGTATGACGTTATATAATAGATAATAAAAAATAAATAACAGTTAATGAAAGAATTTGACTATGTCAAATTCTAACCGCAACTATTATCTTTTATCTGTTATCTTTTATCTATTTTATATCCCTAATCACTAATCACTGATCCCTAATCACTATCTACTAACCACTAATTTCTGAATGAGGGAGTATTTATGGAAAATATTGAAAGAATTATAATGCCTGAATTATCAGCAGAAGATACGGATATGGAAACAAGTCTCAGGCCGAAGCTACTATGTGAGTATATCGGTCAGAAAAATGTGACTGATAATCTTAAAATATTTATTGATGCGGCACGTTTACGAAAAGAAGCTTTGGATCATGTTCTTTTTTATGGGCCGCCTGGCCTTGGAAAGACAACGCTTGCAACTATTATAGCTAATGAAATGAATGTAAGAATCAAAGTGACATCAGGCCCCGCAATAGAAAGGTCAGGAGATTTGGCTGCAATCTTAACGAATCTGGAAGAAAATGATGTTCTTTTTATTGATGAAATACATAGATTGAATAGGGCAGTGGAAGAAATATTGTATTCTGCTATGGAAGATTATGTATTGGATATAGTTATCGGAAAGGGCCCTGCAGCAAGATCCATAAGATTGGATTTGGCAAAATTTACATTAGTAGGTGCTACAACTCGTGCCGGAAGTGTATCTCCGCCTTTGAGGGATCGTTTTGGCGTGGTGTTAAAAATGGAAATGTATCAATGTGAAGAGCTTGAACAGATTATTAACAGATCTTCCCGCATTTTAAATATTGATATAGATCCATTGTCAGCCAGAGAAATAGCAATGCGTTCAAGAGGAACTCCCAGAATAGCGAATCGTTTATTAAAAAGGGTAAGAGACTTTTCGCAGGTGAAGGGAACAGGGGCAATAGACTTAAATATCACGGACATGGCATTAAACTCATTGGGCATTGATAAAATGGGCTTGGAAAGATTGGACAGGGAAATACTGGGTATAATTATAAACAAGTTTAACGGCGGACCGGTAGGCATTGATACCATATCTGCTGCAGTAGGCGAAGAAAAAGTGACTATTGAAGATGTATATGAACCATATTTGCTTCAAGCAGGTTTTATTCACAGGACTCAAAAGGGCAGAACTGCCGCTAAGCTTGCGTACGATCACCTTGGAATACAATATTCGGAGGACGAACAATTGACTTTTAAATGACCTGGAGGAAATACCCATGATGAAGAAAAAATCTTATGTAATTATATATACTCTTTTGATTCTATTGATAATGTCATTTTTTTCATATGCTGAAGATAATAACATTCCGGATTATATTTTAATAGGACTTAAAAGCGGAAGCAGTGCTGTTGCAATGGCATCTCTTTCAAGTGAAAGCGGTCTTGTCTTTGGTTACAGATCGGATGGAGGGTTTGTTGACTTATATGATTTTGGAAATGTCAAGAAGATATATGTAAGAAAGGACAGTTATTATAATAATTTTAATGACTATTTCTATGAATATAATTTTGATATCAATACGGATTCAAGCAATAGCAATATAATTGGACCTATTCATATACAATTTAACGGTTCATTTTCTTCTAAGACAGAAGCGCTTGCTTTTATAAATCAGATTTCCGTATTTGGAGTAGAACCTTTTTTAGTACTTGAAGATAAATGGAAAGTTTGGGTCGGTACATATACTACTTATGATGCGGCCGAAAAAAGCTTTAATGAGCTTAGGTCATTATTGCCTGATGTAGAAATGACGGTTATTTCTAAAAATACGTCAAGAATACAGGTTACCGATGAAAAAGGTAAGATTATGCTGATTTATAATCCTGCTTATGGCAAATATTATTTCGAATCCGGAGATGGAAATATTCCGTTAGCTCTGGATAATAAGTATTTCAGAGGTAGTATTTTATTTATCAATGCACCTAATGGAAATCTTACTGTAATAAATCGTTTAAAGATGGATGAGTACCTATATGGTGTACTTCCAAAGGAAATGTCATACACGGCACCAGCTGAAGCTTTGAAAGCACAGGCTGTGGCTGCACGCAATTTTGCTGTTGTCAATAAAGATAAGCATGAACACGAGGGCTTTAATTTATGTGCAACCAGTAATTGTCAGACATATGGAGGTTATTCTTCCGAAAAGCCCAGTACAAATAAAGCTGTTGATGATACATCGGGAATGATACTCACTTATAACGGTGATCCTATTTCAGCATATTATCATAATCATAGCGGGGGACATACGGAGGATTGTGAGAATGTCTGGGGCGGTAGCGAAGGGTATTTAATAGGTGTTGAAGATAATTTCGGAGAAAACTATTATTGGGAAGTATCACTTACGAAGGATAATATAAGTAAATCTTTATTGACAGCGGGATATGCACCTATAGGCAGTATTACTAACATTTATGAAGGCTCATATTCGAGGACAGGTAGTGTCTTGGAGCTTGTCGTAGAAGGTACGGAAGGCAGCGTTATACTTGAAAAGGATAATATTAGAAAAGTATTGGGATATAATACTATTAAATCTCTAAAATTTAATGTAGGAAAAGAAAATTCTGTTAAAGTAATCGGCAGTAATCAAAATGCAATGCAAGATCCCAAATCCTTGTACATTATTGACGGAGAGGGAAATATTTCAAGGCTCGAAAATGTTAAAGGGCATATGTATAATGGCAGTACATATGTGCAAATGAAGGAAAACAGTACATCTGAAGAATACTTTTTCAGCGGTAGAGGTTATGGTCATGGGATAGGTATGAGCCAGGAAGGCGCTGTTGCTTTGGCAAACTTAGGCTATACTTTTGAGGAAATACTATATCATTATTATACGGACGTTCTGTTAACAAAGAATTAATAACTTAAAATAAGAGTTAAGGAGGATTTTTGTGTTTTGCAAACAAAAAATCAACTGAAAATCATAAATCATAAATCTTGCACACACTGTGCGAAGCACATATTTGCATTGCTTCGCAGGAGCATATTCACATTGTTCCGAAGGAACATATTCACACTGCTTCGAAGAAGCATAATGATGCTTCGCATCGGTTCGAGGTCCGAAGTCAGGAGTAGGTTCCAGGTGTCTGGTGTCAGGTGTAGGGTAAGATAAGATATGAGATAACAAATAATAGATAAGAGTTAATGATGATTTTGTGAAACAAAATCTGCATTTAATGATTCTGAAAGTTTTGCGAATGCAAAACTAACCTAAACTATTATCTATTATCTATTAATATTTATCTAAAATAGGGCATGTTTGATACTACATTCAATTGTATGTATTTTTATTTATTAT
>JAAYPU010000357.1 GCA_012519645.1 Clostridiales bacterium
TAACAGCGCCTGAAACAACAATAAAATTTCTTTGCTTTTCTGTATATTCCTTAAAGCTTAAAATTAATGCAATAATAAAGGGAAAAAATATCGGAGCTACCAAAAAAATTCTTATCATGACAAAACCCTTCCCGTAACTGTTATCTATCTTATTTATTATCTTTTATCTGCTCTGGATGTTGCAGCATTTAGAGTGCGTTTATCCCTGTTATTAAAAAGTCCAGCACGTCTTTAGAAAATATCCCTAACACAAGCATTGCGGTTATCAATACTATTATTGGTGCAAGCTTTTCATAAGGTGCTCTTTTGGATTTATAAACTCTGTTTTCTAAGTTTTCAATACCGAAAAACCCATTAATAATAATTGGGAAATAATATACAGCATTCAATAAGCTGCTCAGCAATATAACAAAAATGAGAAGAAATTTACCTAATTGGATGCTTTCTATGGAAAGATACCATTTGCTGATAAATCCCGGCAGGATAGGGATGCCTACCATTGATAAAGCGCCAAGTGTGAAAAGTATAAAGGTAATAGGCATTTCAAAGCCGAGGCCTCTGTAATTGCTGATTTCATTTTTTCCCGTCTTTTCAATCATCAGTCCCGAGCATAAAAACAGGGCTGACTTTGTAACGGCATGCCCCATCATATGATAGACTGCTATTACGGCACCAAAAGGACTTCCTAATCCTATGGCGAGGAATATATACCCCATTTGAGCTACACTTGAATATGCAATCAACCTTTTTATATTCTTTTGAAAAATGGCAGATAAAGAACCGAATATCATACCGCTGCTTCCCAAAATTAATATAATGGGGAGTATATTTAATTGATTGATTATTTCAAAGCCCAGCATTCTATCCATAAATTTGATCAGAAAATAAGCAAAGCCTTTAAGAACGACACCCGAAAGCAGGGCGCTGGAAGCTGTCGGAGCGGACGAATGTGCATCCGGAAGCCATATATGAAGCGGAAACATGGCACTTTTAACTCCCAAGCCTGCGGTATATAATGCAACGATGATCAGCAAAGACTTAAAGTAATCATCGTATCCCTCGAGGATTTCCAGATGAATAAGATCCATATTGAGATGCCCTGTATAAGAATATATGAAAGCAATCCCCATGAGTAACAATCCCGAGCCGATTGTGCTCATGATGATATACTTTGTAGCTGCCTTTATATTTTCCTTTTTTTCCTTAATGACGATAATGCCGCAGGAAGCCAATGCAGCTACCTCAATAAAGACATAACCGTTAAAGATATCATTTGTATAAATGATACCCAGAATGGATGCAGTCAATAAATGAATGAGGATATAAAAAAACTTAATTCTGTTTTGACGTATTTCTTCGTCTATGGAAAAAGCAGAGAACCATACTACAACCAGAATAACAAATTCTAATACGGAGCTTAGAAGCGTTTCTACCGGACCAATGTATAGCTGTATCCCCAAAAAAGTATCGGGATAGCCTGCATTGAAATAGAAAGCACCATTTCGAAATACATAATTCAAAGTTATAAGAGAGAGAGTCAAAGAGAAAGACAGAAAGATTATTGATATTATTTTAATATGCCTTCTGTTATGAATCAGAGGCATAGAAAAAGCGGATAACAGTATAATAAAAATTTTAACCAAGGGGAAGCTTGTTATTATCTGCATAGGCATCTCCTTTCAAGTTTAAAATAATTTCTAAATCAACAGTTCCATAGGCTTCATAGATCTTAACAGTTAAAGCGAGTAAAAAAGCTGTTACACTTACTGCCACGACAATTCCCGTTAGTATCAGTGCTGAAGGTATAGGATTCACATAAGCATCTATCCCTTCAAAGCCGGTTGTTATTATGGGTGCCTTCCTGCCGGTGATATAACCTTTCGCCACAAGAAAAAGGAAAATCGATGTATCCATTATGTTCATACCGATAATTTTCTTTATAAGATTCCTATTTAGCATAAGAGTCGCTAACCCTATACCGAACAAAATGATAGAAGCGGACTCATAATAGTTATTAAGTAATGTCATTTTATTCTCCTTATTTTTATTCATTCGAGAATAATGAATATAAAATATATATGGTTGAAGTCACAATAATTCCAATAAGAATATTCAATGGTAAGATAAAACCGCCGCTGAAAATATTGCCCGGGATTCCTGTCGGCGTATGAGGCAAATCAAAATAATCTCCGAAAAAACTATAAGCTTTCAGAACACCGTATGCGATGAGAGATATACTTATAAGCTTAAGTGCTCTTCCTTCATTTAGCAAAGAATCCGCATAAGCCTTTCCAAAGGTGATATGCTGCAGTATAAAGCTTGCCGCAATGATAGTGCCTCCGGCAAATCCTCCTCCCGGAGAAATGTGCCCGTACAGTATTACATATATCCCAAAGAGCTGAATGCAAGGTGCTATTATTTTTACGACTTGTTTCAGTATTGTATCATTCATATACTTCACCTTTTATTTTTTTAGCACTGTCATGACAACTATAACGCCGGTAAATAAAACAGTTGCTTCTATAAATGTATCCAAAGCCCTGTAATCAAGAATAATCGCAGAAACGATATTCTTAGCGCCTGTATCAGACATAGCATTTTCTATATACCCTCTGCTAAGCTCATTGTGCTCCGGATTTTCAGGATTTCCAAAAGGGGGCAGCTCGTTTGCCCCTATAAGCAGAGCGATAATAATAATCAGAGTAATTCCAATACATATCAAATATCTCATTTTTTATTCCCCGCTGTATCATGACTTTTGACCTTTTTACTTATTCGTTTTAAAGTTAATACAAAAAGAATGGTAGTTATGCCGCCTCCGACAGCCGCTTCAGTTATAGCCAGATCAGGTGCGTTCAATTGCTGCCAAAGGATTGCCATGATCAAGCTGTACACTGCAAACACAATGACACTGCCTAAAAGACTCCTTATAAGAGATATGGATATAGAAAATACCATTAAAGATACAAGCATGATAATACTGAATAATGTCATATAATACCCCGTAATAGTTAGTAATTAGTGATTAGTAATTAGTAATTAGTAATTAGTGATTAGTGATTAGTGATTAGTGATTAGTGATATTAATATAAATATGTGCTACGCACAGTGTGAATATACACCTTCGGTGTAGTGTAGGTGTCAATATGTTCCTTCGGAACAATATAAGTAATTTAGGATTTAAGATTGAAGATAGAAATTTTCTTTGGAAAATTTCCTCCTTATCTTTCAGTTATCAGTTATCAGTTATCAGTTATCAGTTGATTTTGTGTTTGCAAAACACAAA
>JAAYPU010000358.1 GCA_012519645.1 Clostridiales bacterium
AGATAAATTTGCAATGGAAGGGCTTACTTTTGATGACGTTCTTCTTATTCCGCAAAAATCGGATGTGCTTCCAAAGGATGTTGATACCACTACAAGATTGACTGAAAAAATATCCCTTAACATTCCTATTATGAGTGCAGGTATGGATACTGTCACGGAATCAAAGCTCGCTATTGCTATTGCCAGAGAAGGCGGTATTGGAATCATTCATAAAAATATGTCTATTGAACGACAAGCCGACGAAGTAGACAAAGTAAAAAGATGTGAACATGGTGTTATTGTAGACCCATTTTATTTATCTCCTGACAATGTGATAAATGATGCGACGGAGCTTATGGCAAAATACAGGATATCCGGGGTGCCTATAGTAGATGAAAAAAGAAAACTTTTAGGTATTATTACCAATAGAGACATTAGATTTGAAGATAATATGTTCAGAAAAATATATGAAGTAATGACAAAGGAAAACCTGGTAACAGCTAGAGAAGGCATTAGTATGGAAGATGCAGAAAAAATTCTTAAAATGCACAAAATAGAAAAGTTACCTTTAATAGATGAAAATGGGATCCTAAAAGGCTTGATCACTATAAAAGACATTGAAAAAAGAATACTTTATCCTAATTCTGCAAAAGATGATAAAGGCAGATTGCTGGTTGGCGCTGCAATTGGAGTTACAAAGGATATGATTGAACGAGCGGAGGCTTTAATCAGCGCCGGAGTAGATGTTATTACAGTTGACACAGCTCATGGACATTCACAAGGTGTTATAAATGCTGTTAAAATGCTGAGAAAACAGTTTGCTGATATTCAGTTGATAGCAGGAAATATTGCCTCGGGTGATGCGGCTGAAGAGCTTATCCTTGCGGGTGCACATGCTGTCAAGGTTGGTATGGGACCGGGCTCGATCTGTACAACAAGAGTTGTAGCCGGAATAGGTGTGCCGCAGATCACTGCAGTCTATGAATGTGCAAAAGTAGCACAAAAGTATAATATTCCGGTTATTGCTGACGGAGGCATTAAGTTTTCGGGAGATATAACAAAAGCTATTGCAGCCGGTGCAGATGTTTGTATGATAGGTTCACTTTTCGCCGGAACGGAAGAAAGCCCGGGTGAAAAAGTAATATTTAAAGGAAGAAGCTTTAAAGTATACAGGGGAATGGGTTCTACTGCCGCTATGCAGCAAGGCAGCAGCGACAGATACTTCCAGGATGACACGAGAAAGTTTGTTCCGGAAGGCGTTGAAGGCAGAGTACCTTATAAAGGTGATTTAAAAGATACAGTATACCAATTGGTAGGCGGATTAAAAGCAGGAATGGGATACTGTGGTACGAATACCATAAAAGAATTAAAGGAAAACGGAAAATTTATCAGAATAACAAATGCCGGTCTGATTGAAAGCCATCCCCATGATATAACAATCACAAGGGAAGAGTCAAACTATAGTGTGGGGGAATAGGAGATAATAACATGAATCATGAACTAGTCATAGTTTTAGATTTTGGCGGTCAATATAATCAATTAATAGCAAGACGTGTTCGGGAAGCCAATGTGTACTGTGAAGTAATGCCTTATGACACACCAATTGATGAAATAATGGCAAAAAAACCTAAAGGCATTATATTTACAGGCGGTCCGAGTGTTGTATATGAAGAAGGTGCTCCCATAGTTGAAGCAAAACTTTTTGAACTGGGTATTCCTATTTTAGGTATATGCTATGGTGCTCAATTGATGGGACATATATTAGGCGCTCAGGTCGCTAAGGCTGACAGCCGTGAATATGGCAAAACAGAACTCGAAATAGATAACAACAATCCATTGTTTAAAGGCATTGATAATAAAACTACCTGCTGGATGAGTCATACTTATTTTGTCAGCGAGCCTCCTGCAGGCTTTCAGGTAATAGGCAAAACTGAAACCTGCCCGGTTGCAGCTATGGCACATTTCGATAAGAAGCTGTACGGTGTACAATTTCACCCGGAAGTCGTTCATACGCCTCGCGGTAAGGAAATGCTGAAGAACTTTTTATATGGTGTTTGCCAATGCAAGGGCGATTGGATAATGAAAGATTTTGCTCAGGAACAAATTGAGAAATTAAGAGCAAAAATAGGTGATAAAAAAGTATTGTGTGCTTTATCCGGAGGCGTTGATTCATCAGTTGCCGCGCTGCTGGTTCATAAAGCAGTAGGCAAACAGTTAACATGTATTTTCGTGGATCATGGCCTTTTGAGAAAAAACGAAGGCGATGATGTGGAGAGGGTTTTCAAACAGCAGTTTGAAATGAACATGATTAGGGTGAATTGTGAGGAACAATTCCTGAAAAAACT
>JAAYPU010000033.1 GCA_012519645.1 Clostridiales bacterium
GACTCCAGACTTCAGGCCGGATTTCAAACACCAATCATTAATCACTTTTCCTGAGACCCGAAACCAGAGACCTGAGACCTACGCCGGACTCCGAATATCCATACTCCATACTCTGATTTAATGAGGTATTTTATGAAACAGAAAAGAAGTATTTTATTAATATATATTTTAATAGCGATATTTTTATTTGGTTGTGTCAATAAACCGATACAGAATCCGGTGAATGAAGCTGAATTTATCTCCGGCAGCGAGTTTCTTTTAGATACAATTGTTAATATTAAAATATATGACTATAAAGATGAAGCAATTTTTGAAGAGGTATTTGAATATATTCAAACGCTTGAAAATATTTTGAGTGTTCATGTGAAAGGAAGCGACCTCTGGAATATTAAGGAGAATGCCGGAAAAAAGTGGACTACTGTATCCGCTGAAACAATGGAAATTTTTAAACGCAGTATAGAGATGTCAGTAATATCTGAAGGACTTTTTGACATTACTTCAGGTCCATTAATCGATTTATGGGATATAGATACACCTAATGGATACTATCCTTCTGATATAGAAAGAAAATATGCAATGTCTTTTATAAATTATAAAGATATCGAAATAGACGAAAAAAATAATAAAATATATCTGAAAAAAGAAGGTATGAATGCAAATCTTGGAGCAATCGCAAAAGGTTTTATAGCTGACAAAGTAAAGGAATTCTTAAAAGAAAGAGGTGTTAATAAGGCTATCATTAATTTAGGCGGAAATATTTTATTAGTTGGAAATAAACCGGACGGAACAGATTTCAGAATAGGGGTTCAAGACCCGGACGCTTCCAGAGGCAAATATCTTGGTGTGTTAAGCATAACAGATAAATCGATAGTTTCATCCGGCGTTTATGAAAGATACTTTTATCATGAAGGTAAAAAGTACCACCATATATTAAATCCATTTACAGGGTTTCCTCAGGAAAACAATCTTAAAGGAGTAAGCATTATCAGTAGTCTATCTACAGATGGGGATGCTTTTTCTACGACAGTATTTTTAATGGGAATTGAAAAAGGAATGCAATTGGTTGAAAGTACAGAAGGTGTTGAAGCCATATTTGTTACTGAAGATAATAAGCTCTATTTCTCTTCAGGATTAAGAGACATTTTTGAGTTAGCTCCGGACAGTGAGTACACAATTGTTGAATGAGCGGTTAGGATTCTCAAGATAAGAAATAACAGATAATAGATTTCTACTGCCAACTGAAAGATAAGGAAGAGATTTTGCCGGAAGCAAAATCTCTACATTAACTATTAGTTCTTAGTTTTTAGTTCCCAGACCTGAGACCTGAGACCTTAGACCCGTTAAAGTGTCCTCAGGAAGCTTTCTATTCTTTTAAATCCTTCCCTTATTGTATCCTTAGAGCAGGCGTATGAAATTCGAATGAAATCGTCTTCTCCAAAAGCAATACCCGGTACCACTGCAACATTTCCTTTTTGCAGCAGTTCATTACTAAATGCAACAGAATAAGATCCATCATACACAATTTTATCTTTATAATTAGAAATATCCAGCCATAAGTAAAAAGCACCTTGCGGATTTACATAAGGAAGCTGGGGTATTTTATCAAGCAGAGATACGGCAATATTTCGCCTTTGCTTATACTCTTCTTTCATTTTCTCCACTTCATCCCTGCATTCATTAAGAGCAGCTGCCGCACCCCATTGTGAAATAGTAGAAGGGTGGGAGACGAGATGACCTTGAATACTTGAAATGGCCTTGGCAATTTTCTTATTTGAAGCTGAATAACCTATTCTTAAACCTGTCATTGCAAAGGATTTCGAAAATCCATTGATTGTTATGGTCATGTCCTTAATAGATTCAGAGAGCGATGCTATACTCACAAAGGGACTGTCAAATGTTATACGTTCATATATTTCATCTGCCAAAATGTAAATGCCTTTTTCAACGCAATAATTACCAATTTTCATTAATTCATCTTCAGAATAAACAATGCCGGATGGATTGGATGGATTGGTCAGAAAAATCATTTTCGTTTTGGATGACAACCCTGAGGATATTATTTCAGGTGTTACCTTGTATGAGGTTTCCTTGGTTGTTTCCAGGAAAACAGGCACTCCGCCTACAAGCTTGATCATCTCAGGATAACTTACCCAATATGGCTTAGGAACCAATACCTCGTCATTTGGGTTTAACAAAGCAATCAAAGAATTGGTTATGGCATGTTTTGCTCCGTTGGATACTACGATATCATCCGTATCATAATTCAGGTTGTTTTCATCATTCAGTTTTTTGATGATTGCTTTTCTAAGCTCTGCGAGGCCGGAAACGTTATCGTACTTTGTAGCATTTCTTGATAAAGCTTCTATCATAGCATTCATAGATTTCTGAGGAATATTGAAATCCGGTTCGCCAATGCTAAAATTGATTATATCTTTACCTTCTTTTATTAATTCAGATACTCTCCTGCTTATTTCAATAGTATATGAAGGTGTAATAGATCCTAATTTTTGTGATAACATTTCATCACCTCATC
>JAAYPU010000359.1 GCA_012519645.1 Clostridiales bacterium
GTGAGTTTAAAAATTAATGATCAACCACTACTTTAAATACCATACCAGTTATTACACCATTTTCATCCCTACGAAATCTACTTATAAATGATTGAGGTGTAGAAACTGAAAGATTTAAGTTCACCCCAAACATTAAATCTGACTTTTAAAAAAACTTTATCGTTTTTATCTGTTTTTGAACTAAATTTCGCTTAGAAAACTAGTCCTCTTACTGTATATTTTAGGCTAATGCTACATTTTGGGCAGACTTCTCCCGTACTTTTGGCAGATGCTTTAGTAGTTTCCTTATATTGTAAGCACCAATCTTGCAAAGAAAGAAGGTTTTTGATTTCAGTCGTCCTCTCACCGGTATCCTGTCAACCTGATATTTTCTTCGTAGTACGGATGGAATTCCTTCTATGCCGTTTCTAATTCGGGTTAGCTGAAGATATTCCTTGCTGGATATTTTTCTCAGGTATCTGGCACGTTCCACCATTTTTGACGATACATTAACAAATGCTGTTTTGTTCTGAAGCTTTGCTTTACATTTATTTCGGTTTGGACAATGCTGACAGCAATCTTTACGGAAAACGGCACGACACATACCGGTCGCTTCATAATAACTGCTCTTGATTGGCTTGTTACCTGCAGGACAACTGATTACTTCTTTGCCATCTTCAGATAGATGAAAATTTCCCATGATAATATCTGGCAGCTTTCCGGTTAAAGATGTTGTTATAAGTTCCACATTTTTTTCTTCTGCAAGAGCACTATTTTCAGTCCCGCTGTATGCGCCATCTGTAAGCATGGTTTCAGCAGGAGAATCTTCACTACGTGTTTCCAGATATTCTTTGCAAAAGGAACTGTCACTATGGGTGTTATTTTCATAGCCAAAGCCAGTTATCAGACTGATGCCGTCTTCACCAATCGTTTCAATGATATTTCCTACATATCCTTTATGATCCTTACCAGCTTTCTTACGATAAGTAGCATCTGGATCGGATGGATTTTGCAGGCTGTCCGGAGTGATTTCACTGTTGGGTTTGGCTTTCAGTGTTCCTTCAGTATCTGTCTGAGTTTGCTCTTTCAGAACTCTTACAAGTAGCTGATGCTCTTGGAACTCTAGCCATTCTTCACCAGACATAAGCTGTTGCAGCTGACCAGCTTCCTGAATTGCTTTTTCAAAGCGGGAGGTTATATCATCTCCCTTACAGTAATAGATAACATCATTAAGGTCATCCGGATTAAGATAATGTTCCAGTTCTTTTGGAATACGGTCATCTGCTCCTAGGCGGTGCATGAGTTTTACAGCATTAGCATTAACGGTATAAATGATTTCAAGCCGGGACATCCGTTTACTATTGGATGCAATCATCAAACTATCCATTCGTTTAATGTTCGAATGTAGGTTTAAGTATTTCGTATAAACGTCAGCTAAATGTAGCATTTCTTCTTTAAGAAGATCAATGCCGGTTTTTAGCTCATATTCATAGAGTCTTCTCCGGAACAAGCTAAAGGTACGATCACTGACGGGTTGCTCTTTGAAGCTAGTTGTATGAAGGGCATACTGGAAACGTACATCACAGCAGATAGAGGCGATCAGTTCATCATCGGAAAGGTGGAGCATTTCCTTGAGCATAAGGGCTCCTATTTTTACATTGACAGGACTGGCTGGTCTGGAAAATTCCTGATCGCTATAAAGAACCGAGAACCGTTCTTCATTAATTGCAGGAAATACAATATCGGCAAAATCTTTTGCCCAGGAATTCAGAACGAATTTCTGCTCTCTCTGGGTTAGCCGGTTGAATCTATCATCAAGGGTAATCTGTTGGTTATCATTTGTTTTGAAAGACATATATCCACCTCATTATTATCAAATATCTTGTCTTTATTATACCAGAAAATGAGGTTTGGTGAATCGCAAAATTATAAGTTTTTACACCCTAATCAAGTATAATATTAACAACAAAATTCATAAAGCTTTTATACTCAATATTATAAGCTTTTTATATTCCTTGACCTTAAATCAATATTCCGATATTTTATTGATACAAGGGGGTGACCACATGCCATCAATAAAACCAAGCTCTGACCTACGCA
>JAAYPU010000360.1 GCA_012519645.1 Clostridiales bacterium
AATCAATCCTTGAATATGTTGTTCCGCCGCTTGAAGGACTCTGGAGCGTAGACGATGATTTCAGGGGTGGCGGAGCGGAAATTAATGATAAGAGCAAATTTATATGGACGATGATGATTCGGCAACCTGATTTTGTAACTGAAGATATATTGGAAGTTTTAAAGATATCTTTGGCAAAGAAAAAACCGAATCTTGATATATCAAAGGCTAAACTTGAAACAATTACCGAAGGGCTATGTGTGCAGGTTATGCACATCGGTTCGTATGACGATGAACCAGTCATGGCTGCAGAATGAATAATGAATAATGAAACGCGCATTTAGCGCATGAATAGTGAATAATACAAACAAAAATCCGCCTTCTTACGAAAGCGGATTTTTGTTTGGCAGGGGCAGAAAGGATCTAACTCTCGACACGCGGTTTTGGAGAGGCTATAGAGCCTTATAACTCCTCGCTTTTTCGCAGTTTTGCAACGATTTTGAAGCCTTTTGCAAGCATTTCAAAATTACAAAATTATTTTGATGCTTTATTGATGCTATATAAATATCTGGCTTGTTTTTAGTGCGCTTGAATATATCAAGCTGTTCTCCAGAGGCTAAAACAACTTCTGTCTTTTCGCCCTTTTGTCCGTAAACCAGTTTTTTAAGATTGGTGAGCTGTTGTTTTAAGTCGTAAACTTCTTCTTTGAGATTGGCATTTTCAGTCATGGCAGAATTGAATTTTTTAAGATTTTGAGATCCCTTTATCTACACCATCCTGTGACGGGTAATCCGCTGTTTCTACACTCTCCGATTTCACTCTTCCATTGTGAGAGTTTTAAACTTTATTTTAATTCTTTGGTTTTCATTACACCCACTCCTTTGGGATATATAACTCTTGGGGGTTTAAATGTTTTTTTGCATGGCGTGATGTTACCAGCCTCTCGAGCTGCCTTTTCTTTATATAAGAAAATTCTTGTATTGAGAAAATATTTTTTCAAAGGAATGTAATTATTTTATTTAGAAGCGTGTAGTTTTTTTCTTTTTAGCGCTGGGATTTCAATTTCTCCGGCTTTCGTGAGCGCGGCCTTCGAAACAACGGAACCTGCCAGTTCGTAAACTAGAGTGGCAGTAATAATAACTGTGCGAATTTGCCCAGCATATTCCGGCAATGCCTGTCCCACAAGGATGGTCAAACCTATGGCAACACCTGCCTGCGGAAGTAGTGTCAGACCCAAATACTTTCTGACTGCAGGGGGCGCTTTCATAACAACAGCCCCGAGCCATGAACCCGACATTTTACCCAATGCTCTCATAATAATATAAACCCCGCCAATAATCCCAATTTTGGGTATAAGCGTAATATCAAGCGATGCACCTGATAAAATAAAAAACAACATAAGTATTGGAGGTGTCATCATTTCCGAAATTTCTATCACATTGGTTGAATTTTTAGAAATATTAACCAACACTGCACCGAAAATCATACAAGTCAGAAGAGATGATGCGCCCAAATAACCTGATAGAGCTGTTGCTAAAAATACAATACCAATTGTTGCGCACATCCGGTTTGATTCTTTCTTGAAAAAGTGGAAAGGTATCTGTAGTAGGATAGCTAATGAAACGCCTAGAAGTGCAGATATACCTATTTCTTTTATGGGTTCTAGTACCGAAGCTAATATATTTATACTCCCGGTAAGCATTGATTTTGCGATAGCAATAGAAATGGAAAAAAGGATTAAAGCCAGTGCATCATCAAGTGCTACAACACCAATGAGCATCCTTGTAACTGGGCCTTTAGCACGGTACTGTTTGATGATCATGATAGTTACCGCAGGAGCCGTTGCCGATGCGATAGCACCCAGAATAAGCGCAATCGGGAAATCAACTTGAAACATAACTAGGGCTGTTGTAACAAACGCCATTGCAAACATTCCTTGAAACAACGTAATGATAATGACCGACAGACCAAGATCCTTTAAAAACGACAGTTTGAATTCAGCACCAATAAACAAAGCGATAAAGCCCAGTGCCATCTCCGATATGACACCCATATCAGAAATGGATTCAGCGGGAAATATGCCGAGGAGGTAGGGTCCCATAATCAATCCTGCAATAATATAGCCAGTTACATTAGGAAAACCAACCAATTTTGTTAGCCGCCCGAATAACAGACCAGCAAGAAGCATTAAACCAATATATCCCAGTATACTCAATTTTCAAGACCCTTTCCACATATATAATCTAGATTGATGATGAACATAATTCCTGTATCGGAATCGGAAAAATCGCCGATTATTTCTTTTGTAATTCGTATAATTGTTTGTTCCTGATCCTCCCGGATCACCGCAAAAATTGTTTTACTGTTTTCATTCATTTCACCATGTAAATATTTGCGAACGGAATTAAAAAATGAGACTTCTTCCTCCATTTGTCCTGATTTAAAAATTTCCCTTGCCATACCTGTGCTGTTAATAATGGTCGCACCGCAAATCTTTTCCCTTGCATATTGCAGCATGAGCTCATTAAGCTTTTCCACCTTGTTAAGTACCAAAACGAATAGTTTCATATTAAGCCTCCAATAGTAAAAACGGCTCTTTAGATACCTGATGGTAACATTAAAAGCCCTTTTTTAATAAAATATTTTTAAATATTTGTTTAAACTTCATTATAACACGTTCACCGATAAAAGTCAAGTCTGCATAAGGGTTTTCAAGTATCTATGGCCTATTTTTTGTACGCATAAATACTTGTGGTAAGTTAAAAATTTTTATTTTAATTTCTCAGTATTTTTTCACTAAAATATAATGTTATATTTTTAAAAGCTTTGATAAATCAAGATTGGTCATAGCATCAAGTCTTGATAGAGTTATTTTATGCCTCATATATGGATGATAAAGAATACCCATAACCGCAAGTTCAGGTTCAATACCGATGTCAGCAATATTTACCGCTGCCCCTGCTTTACTCATAACTTCGCAAAGTTCGGCTTCTGTAGGAAGCTCATCCTTGACTATGTTTTTTATTTCTCTCCATTTTTCGGATAATATTTTCTTGTCGAAATCTACAGTTGCAGAAGGCGTACTCATACTTACTATATAATCATAGAATTTAGGGCCATATGCTTTGAAAATACCATCCCAATTGGGTGTATCTTCTTGAAATATAATATCACTGTATCCTCATAGATTCTGATCTTCTCAA
>JAAYPU010000034.1 GCA_012519645.1 Clostridiales bacterium
TATATAAATTTTCCATGGATGGCAGCAGATTGACTTATCTTGCCAAAGGTGAAGTACCCGGACGTGTCCTGAACCAATTTTCCATGGATGAACATAATGATTATTTTAGAATTGCCACGACTTATGAGAATCGGGATAATGGTTATATAACTTCAAATAATGTATATATTTTAGATTCCAATATGAATATTACAGGCAGGATAGAAGATATCGCGCCGGGTGAACAAATTTATTCCGTCAGATATATGGGTGATAGAGCTTATATGGTTTCATTTAAAACTGTGGATCCATTATTTGTATAGGATTTAAAAAGCCCATGGGATCCCAAGGTGCTTGGGGCTTTAAAAATACCAGGATACAGTGATTACCTGCATCCATATGATGAAAACCACATCATAGGCTTCGGAAAAGATACTGTAGAGCTTCCCGTTAAGGATAGGAAGGGTAATGAACTTGGTACCACAGCATACTATTTGGGTATGAAAATTGCACTTTTTGATGTAACAGATGTTGCAAAACCAATAGAAAAATTTAATGTAAAAATAGGTGACAGAGGAACGGATTCTGAGCTTCTGAGAAATCATAAGGCATTGTTTTTCGATAAAGAAAGGAATCTTCTCGCTTTTCCGGTTACAGTCAGAGAAGTTAAAGGAAGTGCAGTTGACGAACGTTCAGGATTTCCGCAATATGGGGAGATTACTTTCCAAGGTGCTTATGTTTATGAACTGTCAAATGCGGAAGGATTTAATTTAAAGGGAACAATAAGTCATTTGAATACTGATGATTATTTAAAATCAGGATACTATGATGTTGTCAGCGGAAAGGAAATAAAACGGATACTGCGTATTGAAGATATACTTTATGCTGTGTCTGACAATACTATCAGCGCCCATGAAACGGATACGAAAGAGGTAAATAGAATTGACCTGATAAACTGAGGGTTAATAAGGGATTTTGCTTTGAAGCAAAATCCCAGTACTATAATACTTTAAAATAAGGAGAAAAAAGATGAAAAGAATATTAATAACTGGGTTAATAATTATTTTGGCATTTGGATTCTCAGCATGCAATGGAAAGTCAGAACCAATAGAAAATGAAGGCGTATTACAAGAAGATGAGATTTCAGTTGATACGGATGATACTGATTATGACAGAATAAGCGAATACATGGAAGAAGAAAGCAGGAAGGCTTTTTCTCCTTACTATGAATTGCTGGATTTTCAAATATCCGATTATCAAGAAGAAGTCGTGAACGGAAATGTAGAAGCAATTTTTTTATATAAAATAATTTACAAAAATTATTATAAAGACCCCGATACGGTCGGTTATATAAAAGAAGCAAAAGAAAGCGGCAATAAAAACTATCAGCAAATGTATGATGAATATTTGCAGCCTAAAGAAATGAATTTTCATTTAAAAGTTATTTTAGAGAATGATTTAATCACTTTATATTCCAATATTGCTCCAAAAGGGATCCAATGGGAAGAAACAAAAATGACGGATTATATTATGAAATAAAATGAGGTCAGGGCTTTTTCCGATTATTTCTTCGAGTTTTCTTTTTCATTATAGAATATCCGAATTTGCCCAATGACCTTTTTAACCCATAATATTCGCCGTGACTATAACATAAAAGGTTTGCATTATCCAGATGAAACTTCCCTTTTTCATCTATTAATGATGTATCTGCATGAACTGCGACGACTTCGGCCATGAACATATCGTGGGAACCCAGCTCAATGATCTGAGTTACCCTGCATTCAATATTAACAGGAGCTTCGTGGATCAAAGGTGCGGGAACTTTAGTTGCAGGTACAGGTGTTAATTTCAGATGACTGAATTTGTCGACCTCCCTGCCGGATTTAACACCGCAAAAATCTGTTGCAAATGCTAAAGCTTCTGTTGTCAAATTCATAACGAATGCTTTGTTCTTTTTTATTATCTGATGGGAATGGCGCTCTTTTCTCACGGAAATATATGTCATTGGCGGATCGGAGCATATGGTTCCTGTCCACGCAATAGTGATAATATTATACTCATGTTTTTCAGAACCGCAGGATACCATAATAGCCGGCAGAGGGTACAGCATAGTTCCGGGTTTCCATATTGTTTTTTCCATGTAATCATCCTCCAAATTTTAGTATATATTTTTTCACAGAAGTTATGTAACGACAATAAAAAGAGGCGGGTTACCCGCCTCTGCAGTTTCCCGCTACAATCTTGCCCAGCTTACGATCTTATATTCTTCAGGGATTTCATATTCTTTTTCGGGCTTTCCTAAATGCCATTGAACGCCATACAATGTATCTGAAGAAATGAGATAAAAATAAAGCATTATCACTCCGGCATTCATTTTTTCTTCTCTTTGAATAATTTGTGGATCATCTTTTATAGTCAATACCACATGACCTTCATCTAAAATAAATTTCCAAGGCTGTGTATTTAAACTTGATGGTGCCAGCCGGGCATAGCTGAAAGCATCCATCAAGCCCCTGCGCTCAAGTTCATCATAAGAAATAGGATCTCCCCATTGCTTATAATATATGATATCCTCCAATGAATATCTGAAGGAAGTATTATCTACAACGATTTTCATATCGGATTTTGAGTAGTTGTCACCGGTATCTGCCGGATTTAAAACCTTCTTTTTATCGAGGGCATTCCCTACAGCGATTATACCGGTCACTTCTTTTGCCGTATCCAGGCATAGTCTTTCCTTAATCGAATCACAGCTTTGAAAACTGATCCAGCAGGTATCCAATCCTTCTTCGACAGCCTTCAATATCATATTCTCCCCGACAAAGGCCGTGTTCTCTATGTATCCTTCTTTATTATCCGAAACAATGATAATATAGCTCGGGGCTTTGATCATCATTCCGTTATATCCGGCACAGCCGTCTAATCTGTCGAAAACATAGTCTCCGTCTTTAAATAATATTGCTTCAAGCTGTATATCCGGAACAAGACGATGTGCTTTATCGAAATATTTTATCAATCCTTCCAGCTTTTTATCATTTACGGCTTCGTTTTTAAAGTCCCTTGTAGATTTTCTTGTTCTGATTAATTTCATATAATTCATATAATACACCCCTATATATTTTGTTAATGATAACGAAGAGTTTATCTATGCATACTTCATTATTAACATAAAAAGTCATTTTAATCAACCCTTCCATATACTATGGCTCCCGGATCGACTGCTTTAACTTTACTACCGGTTAACTTTTTCTGACCATATTTCACTTTCTATGTTAAAATAAAATAAGTAGTATTTGTTTTTGCGGGAATTATGGAGGAGTATATGAAAAGTGATACGGCATGTTTACTGATACATGGTTTCGGGGGAAGTGCTTATGAAGTATTGCCTTTAGCATATCATCTCAGGGACAAAGGATACCATGTTGTTTGTACCTCTCTTAAAGGGCATACCGGAAAGAGAAGAGACCTGTATTTGGCAAGTTATCCTCAATGGATCGAATCTGCCGAAAAGGACTTGAATAATCTGTTAAACCGATTTTCTAATGTTATAGTTGTAGGTTTTTCTATGGGTGGATTGATTGCGGCGAATTTGGCTATAAAGTATCCTGCTATTAAAGCAATGGTTACTTTAAATACTCCAATATATTATTGGGACTTTAAAAGGATATATTTAAATATATTAAAAGATATAAAAAAGAAAAATATGCATCACATAAAGTACTATTTAAACTCTACAGTAAAGTTTCCGCTTCCTGCACTCATTAATTTTAAAATATTGCTTTCCAAAACAAAGAAATTGTTTAATCAAATAAGATGTCCCATATTTGTTGTTCAGGGACTAATGGATGACACTGTACATCAAAAAAGTGCTCAATTTATTATAGAAAGTGTATTATCCAATAAAAAAACCATTAAATATTATAAGAGAGCGGATCATCTCATATGCCATAGTTCAGATAAAGAAATGATGTTTAGTGATATTTATTATTTTATAGAATATGTAAAGGGTATTAGTGGTTAGGGATTAGGGATTAGTATTTTCAGCCGGACTTTGGATTTCATTACGAGCGTTCAGGTATTTGGTTTTAGTTGTTTAAATTTCCCTCGAATGATTTTTATTAATGGAAAGACAATAATAAAAAAATCGTATCGAGGTGATATATATGGATCAAAATGCAAAATCGGCATTAAATCAAATGAAACATGAAATTGCAAATGAACTTGGAATGGACCAGGTAAAGATACCTGTAAATAGCGGAGACGCCACTTCCAGAGAGTATGGGTTTTATGGAGGTATTGTAGGCGGAGAAATGACTAAGCGATTGGTGGAAATAGGAGAAAGACAACTTTTGAAAACCAAGAGCAATTAACCAGTAACTCTTAGTTTTTACTTATTAGTTCTTAGTTAAATTTGTTCCGAAGGAACATATTGAGGTAGAAAGCATGATTAAACTTCCAGAGCTGTTGATTCCGGTTGGAGGAGAAAAACAATTATATGCAGCTGTTGAAAACGGAGCAGATGCAATATATTTGGGCGGAAAATTGCATAATGCACGCCGGTTTGCAGAGAATTTTGATGATGATACATTAAAAAGATCATTAGAATATGCGCATATCCGCGGGGTACAGGTTTATCTGACGATGAATACTCTCATAGGAGACAGTGAATTACAGGAAGCTGTAGATGCTGTCGGCAAAGCGTATGAGAATGGCATTGATGCTTTGATAGTTCAGGATTTAGGTTTTGCGCAGCTCGTCAGAAAGTATTACAGGGATTTGCCTCTTCATTTAAGTACTCAGGGGACGATATACAATTCGGAAGGCGTTCGGTTTGCTGAACAGTTAGGGTTTAAACGCGTGGTATTGGCACGGGAGCTTTCTATAAAAGAAATACAGACTATCACCCGTAATACGGATATACAGATAGAAGTGTTTATTCATGGTGCTTTGTGCATAAGTTTTTCAGGTCAGTGTCTGATGAGCAGTATTATTGGAGGAAGAAGCGGAAACAGAGGAAAATGCGCTCAACCTTGCAGATTACCTTATCAGCTGGTAAAAAGCGATGGAACGTGTTTTTCCGACAAAAGCTATTTACTCAGCCCAAAAGAGCTCTGCGGGATTGAATTGCTTGGTCAACTGATAGAATCATCGGTGACTTCTCTAAAAGTAGAAGGAAGGATGAAATCTCCGGAGTATGTGGCTGCAGTTACAAAGATTTATAGAAAGTATTTAGATTTATATGCTCAAAATAAAGGATGCTCCGTTGCCCCACAGGACTACAAGACATTGATGCAGATCTTTAACAGAAAAGGATTCACTACAGGATATTTGGAAAAGAAACAGGGAGCTGATCTTATTTCCCGCGAACGTCCAAAGCATTGGGGTGTTTATTTAGGAAAAGTTATTTCCCATAACCAAAAAACGAAAAAATGGATCATAGAATTAGAAGACGATCTATCTGTAGGTGATGGCATCGAAGTTGTAAGCGAAGGGCTTCCGGGCAATATAATAACCTATATGGAGAATAAGGGTGAGCAAGTATTTTCAGGACATAAAGGAGAAAAGGTCAGTATCGGGAGTTTGTCAGGCAATATCAATAAAAATGACAGCGTTTATAAAATATCAGATAAAGCATTAAACAAAGAAATGCAGGAGTCTTTTTCGGGAAAGATATTCAGAAAAGTACCTGTTTCAGCTTCATTCAGGGCTGAGGTCGGACAGCCTCTCTCTATTCAGATTGCAGATATAGAAGGGCACACAGTTCAGGCGGAAAGCTGCTATGTTACAGAAGCTGCCGTCAAAAGAGCTGTTTCTGAAGAAGAAGTGCGCACACAGCTTATGAAAACCGGCGGAACTCCTTTTATAATTGAAAATTTAATTGTAAAATCAGGCGATAATATAGCGGTTCCTTTATCCGAGATCAATGCATTGAGAAGGGAAGCGCTGAGTAGGTTAGAAGATATCAGAAAAATACCTTATATAAATAGAAAAGCTGCAAAGGTTGAAATACCTCATTTAAATACAAAAAAAATATCTCAAGGATATGAGTTTTCTGTATTTTTATTTGATTGGAATGCTGAACAAATCAGAGGCGCATCTAAGGCGGCCAGAATATACATACCTTTAAATGTGTTGTTAGATGATAAACATACTACTGATATAATGACTTTGAAAAATGCAGATAAAAAGATATTTGCATGGCTTCCTGCAGTTACAAGAGGACTGTATGATGATATGTTAAGAAAAAATGCTGCAAGGATATCAAAATT
This sequence comes from Clostridiales bacterium, assembly GCA_012519645.1. Taxonomy (GTDB): domain Bacteria; phylum Bacillota; class Clostridia; order Peptostreptococcales; family JAAYPU01; genus JAAYPU01. The sequence continues at coordinate 6,249 of JAAYPU010000034.1, forward strand.
CCCTTTGGATGGTATTTTGATAGGAAACCCGGGGCAATATGAAATTTTTAAAGATAGTGATATTCCTTTGTACGGGGATGTATCTTTAAATTTATATAACAGCTTTTCTGTTCTGCAATTTTCTGAGTTAGGATTAAAAGGTATTGCGTTGTCGCACGAGCTTACTTTTGAGCAGATCAAGAAAATATCAAAGCCTCAATTTTTAGAAATAGAAGCGACCGTATATGGCAGGATTCCGCTCATGACAAGCGAATACTGTCCCATTGGGGCTGCAGGGGAAATAGATTTTGGCTGCCGCCGATGTAAAAAAGGAAATTACTATATTGAGGACAGGATGGGTGTTAAATTTCCTGTAATAGGCAGCGAGATCGATTGCAGAGCAACCATATTAAATGGAGATAAGCTATTTGTTTCTGATTTAGTGAAGCCATTAGCTGATGCTGGCGTAGATATCCTAAGATTATATATACATGATGAATCAAAAGAGGAAATAGAAAATTTGCTTGAGATCTTTACGGAAAATAAAGGAATGCCGCGAAGGGAAGATGTGCGATACACTAAAGGGCATTATTTCAGAGGAGTATAAAGGTTTCCGGTCTCAGGTCTCTGGAGTCAGGTGTTTTGGGAAATAGGGATAAGGGTATAGGTATAGGAATTGAAAATTGACAATTGACAATTGATAATTAATGAGGAAATTTGCATTAGCAAATTTCAACCTTCAATCTTAAATCTTAAATCTTAAATTGTATTCTTAAGGAGATGTGTTAACAATCTCCTATAGAATATTAGTTATTTAATCA
>JAAYPU010000361.1 GCA_012519645.1 Clostridiales bacterium
AAATGGGACATGGGAAGATATTGCACGAAGATTGCTTGATAATAATCCTGAAAAATATGAGCTTTCAGTAGCAGGGACCCGGAGCATAAAAGATAAAGCAGATATCATATTCCCGATTCTTCATGGGCCTTATGGAGAAGACGGAACCATGCAAGGATTATTGGAGATCTCTGATATTCCATATGTAGGAGCAGGCGTTGTGGGTTCCGCTTTAGCTATGGATAAGGCTTATTCCAAGCTTATATTTGAAAAGGAAAATCTGCCGATTTGCGATTATAAAATTATATAGGAAGGATATCAAAAAAAACATAGATGATGTTATAAAATCAATAGAAGAAAAATTTAATTATCCTTTATTTGTCAAGCCTGCTAATTTAGGATCAAGTGTGGGTATATCTAAAGCACATGATAATAAAGAATTAATAGAAGCTCTTATGGAAGCTTGTAAATATGACAGAAAGATAGTCATTGAGGAATATGTCCCTTGCAGAGAAATAGAAGTAGGTGTTATTGGAAATGATGAGCCTATGGCTTCAGCTGTAGGAGAAATAATTGCATCTAAGGAGTTTTATGATTATGAAGCAAAATACTTAGATGGGGGAAAATCAGAAATACGCATTCCGGCAGATATTACAGAAAGTCAGAAAAATAGAATAAGAAATATGGCAATAAATGCATATAAAGCGTTGGATTGCTGCGGCTTTTCCCGAGTAGACTTTTTTATCAATAAAGAGACAGGTGAAATTCTAATTAATGAAATAAATACCATACCCGGATTTACGAGATACAGCATGTTCCCCTTATTGTGGAAGGAAGCAGGAATAGAATATTCAAAACTTATAGATATGCTTATTGAATACGGATTTGAAAGATACAATGATAGAGGATAGAGAATGGAATATAGATGATAGATGATAGATGAAAGATGAAAGTTAAGGAAGGAATTTGCTAGTGCAAATTCCAACATTCAATCTTAAATCTTAAATCTTAAATCTTAAATCTTAAATCGTAACGTTGGAGGTAATAGACATGAAAAACATTATGTTAAAGATTATTGGAAAACAATTAAGCAAGAATGGAAGCAAGGAAGTAGTTGAACTTATAACAGAAGGAAAATATTATTCAAAAGGCGATGCTACCTATTTAATATATAGAGAAACAGAGCTTTCAGGAGTTCAAGGATGTACGACAACTCTTAAAATCACGGATGATAGTATTAATATGAAAAGATTTGGGGCAGCTTCTTCAGAAATAAAATTTGAAAAAGGAAAAAGATTTAATACACATTACAACACTCCCTATGGCAATATAGAGATGGAAGTGCTTACAAAGAAAATAGAAAATGGTATCAATAAAAAGGATGCAACGGGCTTTCTGAATATTGAATATGATATCAGTCTGCAGGGGCTAATAGAAGGCAAAAACAATCTTAATATTGAAATACTTCAGGTTTCAGGTCTCAGGTCTCAGGTCTCAGGGAACTAAAATGCTTTGAGAGCGAAGCGAGGTAATCTGTACAAGATAATAGATAATAAATAATAGATAACAGTTAATGAAAGAATTTGACGATGTCAAATTCTAACCGATCTTAGCTCGTTCTATTTGTGAAACAAATAGCAGGCGAACTTATGCAAGGAAACCCCAAATCTTGATTTGGAGGTTTCTACTGCAACTATTATCTTTTATCTTTTATTTCTTATCTCGAAAAATACTTACACTACACCGAAGGTGTATATTCACACTTATTTTTTTGGAGGTATATTATGCTTTACAGGACTAAGTCATTAAAAGGATTGGCATTAATAATTGCAGTTTTAACTTTGTTTTTTAGTTTCTCAGGCGTTGCTTTTGCTGCAAGTGAAGAAGCTCGCTTGGATGAAGAAATAAATTTCATGAAACAAGTCATGTTGTATATAAAAGAAAACTATTCTGAGAATTTAAATATAGATGATTTGATAAAGGGCGCATATCAAGGAATATTTGAAGTTTTGGACCCTTACAGCACATATTATTCCAAAGACGCATTTGACAATTTTGTTCAATCTGTATCAGGTGAATACAGCGGAATAGGGGTCACGGTCACCACAAAGGATAATCAATGTGTTGTGGTAGCGCCTATGCCAGATTCTCCGGCATATAAAGCGGGTATTCTTGCAGGAGATATTATTGTAGAGGTTAACGGTAGTGATGTTTCCAGTAAGACCTCTGATCATATAGTAACATTGCTGAAAGGAGAGCCGAAAACAAAAGTAACAGTCGGAGTAAAGAGACAAGGAATAACCGAAATATTGAGATTTGAATTAACAAGGGATATCATTAAAATCGATTCCGTAAGCTATGAGATGAAAGATAAAAGCATTGCATATATACGTATATTAAGCTTTGACAGCAATACAGGAGATGAATTTAAAGAAGCATTGCAAAAAGCCAGAAAAGAAAATGCGAAAGCATTGATTATAGACATAAGAGATAACGGCGGAGGATATATTAACACAGCGCTGGAAGTTGCGGAGCAGATAGTTCCGGAAGGACCCATGATGCATTTTGAAAAACAAGGAGAAATTACCGACACTTATTATTCATTTTCGCCTCAAATAGATTTACCTGTTGCAGTACTGGTAAACAGCGGTACGGCAAGTGCATCCGAAATTTTAGCAGGTGCTATACAGGACAGCAAATCCGGTGTTATTATAGGAACAAAAACTTTTGGTAAGGGATCTGCACAACAGTCATTAGACTTAGCCAATGGGGATGGAATGAAATTAACGATTGCACATTTTCTGACACCAAATAAAAATAAAATACACGGTATAGGTATTACACCGGATATTATTGTAGAAAATAAAAATAATGCACAGTATGAAAACCTGGCTGCTGAGATACAACAATTTGTACCAATGATTGAAAAAGTTAAGCCAGGCTTGCATGATACAGGACTTAATGTTTATGGAGCACAGCAAAGACTTAAATTTTTAGGATATACTGATATCCAGCCGACAGGCATATTTGATGAGAAAACCTTTGAAGCTGTTAAGAATTTTCAAAAATCTCAGGGGCTGTATTCTTACGGAATTTTAGATTTTACTACCAAAGACCGTTTAAGCGAAGCTGTTATAAAATATGTAGAAGCAACAGACAAAGATATGCAGTTGGAAAAGGCATTGGAAATTTTGTCAGACAAATAAAATATTTTAAAAATTTTATAGAATCCTGTTGATAAATTAATCCCTTTTAGTTAGAATGAATAAGTTAAATTATGCAGCTAAGATGTTAAGAAAATTTGCTTTTGCAAATTCGAATTTAATTATAAAAATATAAATAATAATTCATAATTCTTAATTCTTAATTAATAATTGTCGGGGGTGTATCATGTCTGCAAAATACGTTTTTATAACCGGAGGGGTCGTATCTTCTCTAGGCAAGGGAATTACCGCGGCGTCATTAGGGCGTCTATTGAAAAGCAGAGGACTTAAAGTAATGATCCAGAAATTTGATCCATATATCAATATCGATCCGGGAACAATGAGTCCATATCAGCACGGAGAAGTATTTGTTACCGATGATGGTGCAGAAACGGATTTGGATTTAGGGCATTATGAAAGATTTATTGATATTAATCTTAATAAAAATTGTAATGTGACTACCGGAAAAATCTACTGGTCTGTTATCAGCAAAGAAAGAAAAGGAGATTTCCTGGGGGCAACAGTTCAGGTTATACCGCACATTACTAACGCTATTAAAGAAAGAATATTACGTCTCGGACATCAAGATGATGTTGATGTGGTTATTACGGAAATCGGCGGAACGGTAGGGGATATTGAAAGCCTGCCTTTTCTGGAAGCTATCCGACAGATAAAATATGATGTAGGGCAAGATAATGTTATGTATATTCATTTGACATTAATTCCATATCTAAATACCACAGGCGAAATAAAAACCAAGCCGACACAGCACAGTGTCAAGGAACTCAGAGCAATAGGTGTACAGCCGGATGCCATTGTATGCCGTACGGAAAAAAGCTTAAATCAGGATATTAAAGATAAAATTGCACTTTTCTGTAATGTGGACAGTAAGAATGTTATTGAAAATTGTAATGTGGAGTCTCTTTACGAAGTACCATTACTGTTAGAAAAAAACGGACTTGCAGATATTGTTTGTGAAAGACTGAAAATGAAATGCCAAAAACCGGATTTATCTGAGTGGGAAACCATGGTTGCTAAGGAGAAGAACTCCCATCATATTACGAAAATTGCCTTGGTAGGTAAATATGTGGAGCTTAAAGATGCTTATCTGTCTGTTGCAGAGGCATTGAAGCATGCAGGTATTGCAAACGACACTAAAATCGATATTCAATGGATACACTCGGAAGATTTGGATGACAGTAATGTCCATGAAATACTTAAGGACTGCGACGGTATTTTAGTGCCGGGAGGCTTTGGTCATAGAGGAATAGAAGGAAAGATTTGTGCGGTCAAATATGCCAGAGAAAACAAGGTTCCTTATTTAGGTATTTGCTTAGGTATGCATATGGCGGTAATTGAATTTGCACGTAATGTTTTAGGCCTTAAAGGAGCACATTCTTCTGAAATCGATCCGCATACGCCCCATCCTGTTATTGATTTGATGCCTGACCAAAAAGATATAGAAGACATGGGAGGTACTATGCGGCTGGGGATATATCCATGCAAGCTCATAAAAGGTACAAAGGCGGAGGCTGCTTACGAGCAGGACCTTATCTATGAAAGACACAGACATAGATATGAATTCAACAATGCTTATAAAGAAAATTTTGCTGCGGCAGGAATGAAAATATGCGGGATATCACCTGATGACCGTCTGGTAGAAATAATTGAGTTGGAGGATCATCCTTGGTTTGTGGCAGGTCAGTTCCATCCGGAATTCAAGTCCAGACCTACAAGGTCCCATCCCCTTTTCAGAGATTTTGTAAAAGCAGCAGTGACAAACAATTAATTGTTTGTCAAATGAATAATTAATAATGAAGAATGAATAATTATGGAAGATTTTGCGGAGTAACCCGCAAAATCTTTGCTTTTTGTCATCGCGAGGAGCGAAGCGACGTGGCGATCTATTTTCCCCTATAGTTATAATTTAGATAAGAGATAATAGATAACAGATAACAGTTAATGTAGAAATTTGCCTTAGCAAATTTCATCAATAACTCTTAATTCTTAATTCTTAGTTAAAAATCCTTTCCCCTGACCAACTGACCAACTGACCAACCGACCAACCGACCAACTGACCCACAGCATATGATTTTAACTGTTTTGTAACATTCGTGTAATGGACATTTGCATAAGAGAAGCCTATAATAAGATATGTAAATCGGGAAAACGCAAATATGTATTACATTGTCTAATAGAGCTGAGGCGGTAGGAGGCAACAGTATTAGTTAGATGAAAGATGAAAGTTAAAGAAGAAATTTGCTAAAGCAAATTTCATCCTTCACTAATCACTAATCACTAACCACTAATCACTAATCACTAATCCCTAACCTCTAACAACTTGTCATATTATTACAGTTTTATTACAAAAGGTACAATACATTGACTGTGCTATTTCTCGAGAGTATAATTATACAAGGTAGAATGTGATGGTGTGCCCTGCATAACCGCACTTCTATATAAGTAAGTCAAATTATCTTTTGAAGGGGAGATATTTTGACAAAAGAAAATCAAATTATAAACCCTTCAGAAATTATATATTACAAAAGGAGGAACAAATTCATGCGTAAAGTACTTTCATTTGTACTGGTACTTTCATTAGTACTCGGCAGCTTTGGTTTCGCATTTGCAGCACCTGCAGATGTACAAGGAACAAAGAATGAAATAGCTGTAGAAGTATTAATGGCTCTTGACATTATTAATGGTTATGAAGATGGAACTTACAGACCGGATAATATCGTTACAAGAGCAGAAATGGCAAAAATATTAATAGCAGCTTCCGGCTATGGCGACATAGTAAACGAAGCTAAAAGCAACTTCAGTGATATGGCTGGTCACTGGGCAGACAAATATGTTGCATATGCAGCAAGCTTAGGACTGGTAAATGGTTATCCAGACGGAACATTCAAACCAAACCAGACAGTAACTTATGCAGAAGCAGCAACAATGATGGTCAGAGCATTAGGCTATACAGATGTTGCATTGGCAGGAACATGGCCGGCAAACTATGTAACTAAGGCTATGGTATTAGGTCTGTTTGACAAAGTGTCAACAAAAGTTGGCGGAGCAAGCAGAGGCGATATCGCTCAAATGACATTTGCATTATTAGATGAAGATTTCGGAAAAGTAGACAAAGATAACATTTGGGTACCGGATGCCAACGGCGACACAATGCTTAAGAGATTAGGCGCTGTTCTGGTAAATGATTATCTTGTAACACCTGGCGACAATACATCATCTAAATCTTATATCGACTTGACAGATTATGTAGGTCAAGTAGTAGACCTTTACAAAGAATCAAAAGGTGACGAAAAGTTCATCTGCGTTACAAAAGTTGAATCTGATGTTATCAAAGGCGAATATGTATTAGCTGATAACGTTATAAAAGGCTTCAACGGAACAGAATACAAATTAACAACTACATCAGCTGCACTTAGCGGTACTGCTATTTATGTAAATGGCGTTAACAAAGCAGGCGCAACTCTTGGTGCATTAGCAGGAAGAGCTGTAACAGTAGCTGGTACTTTAAGTGGTGTGAACTTTACTCCTGCAACTATCGCAGGTTGGGTTCCGGCATTAATTCAAAAAGTTGATGCTTCCGATCTTTACAACGTAGAAGACGTATTGGATGGCTATTCAGATTTATTCGGATATAAAGTTCCGAGAACAAGCACTAAAGCTATCAACTATAACAAGATGAGAATCTCCGGTGCAGTTACTCAATTAGCTGACATCGAAAAAGATGACTTGGTTCTTGTTTACACAGACGCTTCTACTCCTGCAGAAATAGTTAAATTAGTAGTTGCAAGACAAGTAATCGAAGGTAAAGTAACTAAGATTACTTCAGGACCTCCAAGAGTTTATATCGATGATGTAGCATACAAATTGGCACCTGCTATTGATGGAGCAAAAGCAATTGGAAGCTATAAATTAGGCGAAACAATTACAGCTTATGCTTATACAGATCAATTAGGTACACAATTAGTTGACTTCAAAGTTAAAGAAGTAGCTACAGCCGGCAACTATGCAATGGTTATCGGAACTTCAGTTGGTAATGAAGACTATGGTATTTTACCAAAAATCAAATTATTAACTAAATCCGGTGAAATCATTAACTTCCCAATCAATAAAACAGCAAAATTTGCTTCCGGTTCAGCAGCAGAAGTTAACTTGACTTATGTTACTACAGGAAGTATAAGAACAGTAACAGATGTTGCAGTAGCAGCAGTAGCACCGCAAACAATCGTAAGATATGCAACTAATTCTTCCGGCGAAATCACTAAGATAGTAGCTGAAGCATATACTTCAAATACTTATAACTACAGCAGTGTTACTAACAGATTAAACAATGATACATTGAAATTAGCTTCTAACGTTGTTATTTTCAGTTATAATTCTACTGATGTAGACAAATCCAAGCTGGTTACAACTGCAGACCTGATTAACAATGGAAGTACATTCACTGTATATATCGCTAAAAATGGAGATGGCGAAGTTGTAGCAGCAGCAGTTGACTCACTTAAAGCAGCTGATGACATTTACGGCGTTGTTACTTCCTTCGGTAAAGTATTAGATTCAGATAACAACGAAGTATTTGAAATTAACATGCTTGTTAACGGAGAAGCTAAGACTTACCTGACAGATACAAGTGTTTCTGCAGTATCCAATTCATCATTATACCTTGTTAAATTAGAAGGTGGTAAGATAACAAGTGGACTCGGTAAAAGTGTTGCAACTAAGTCAGCATATCAAATCAGAACTGAAGCAGCAATCATTAATGATGTTGACAGAGATGCTAAACTTGTAGATATCGGCGGAACAGCTTATCTGTACAACGATAATACAACAACAGTTTATGTAGCATCCTTCAAAACAAATGGAAGCTTCGATAAATGGGTTAAAGCATCATCAATCAATACAGCACTCAGAAATAACGCATACGCAGTAGCATATGACCTGTACAATGATGATGATATCAAGGGAACTAATCCAAGAGACGTATATGATACAATATTTGTAATCAACGCAGCAGATGTAGCTAAAACTGGATTCCCTAACTAATATCTGAAATTACAGATTTAAAACCAACGGCTATGCCGTTGGTTTTTTCTTTTGCATTTATATTACATTTTCCTTCCTCCTCTTGACTAGTTCAAATCATAGAGATACAATGAAAACAGACCCGACTCATCGGTCAGTTTGGAGGAATACATATGAATAAGAAAAGAATATTTTTGATATTAATATTGAGTTTAATGGTTATTGCCGGTGGTATTATTGCTTCGGCTAATGAAAAAATTATCAATAGCATGGACTTTCAGGGAGAAGAGATCCGACTCAGCTTAGAGGATGCACTGGAACGCGCCTTGGCAGAAAGCAGCGCGGGAAAGACAATTAAATGGAACATGCAAAAGGCTAAAATAGCTTATGATAATAATTATGATTTAGCCAGAACGTTAAGGACAATTGAGAATGAAACAAACAGGGACGCAATGATTTTTAAACTGATGGGCGATTTTGCCAAAAGTCAGATGGATAAGAACTATCAGGCAGAGCTGAATAATCTTAAGACTCAGGTTAAACAGCAGTATTTCGGACTGTTGCAAGCCCGGGACAATATGAAAATAAACGAAGATAATATAAAGGTTGTTGAAAAGCTTTATAAAGATACGCAGACGAAATTTAAACTGGGAATGGCTGCAAAACAGGAGCTTTTGACAGCAGAATATAATTACCTGAAAGCGCAGACAGATTATGAAGCAGCTGTGAATATATATAAGAAAGCAAAAATGGGATTCAATGTTTTTATGGGCTTTGATGTTATGCAGGAGATTACTTTAACAGATACACTCACCGAAGTTAAAACAACGGAAATAGAAATTGCCGATGCAGTTTCGAGAGCATTGATCAACAGAAACGAGGTTGCAGGTGCAGAGTATTCGAAAGAAATACAGAGGCTGACATTTGAGAAAATAAGCACAAGATATCTTTCAGATACCAAAACCCATATAGATCAGAAGGTTGCCTATGAAACGGCACAAAATGACTATGAGAATGTATTTAAATTAATTGAGATGGATGTAAGAAGCAAGTATTTAACTATGACAGAGAAAAAGCATGCTGTAGAAGCAGGCAGAAAAGCTGTTGAAAGCGCAGAAGAAGGCTTAAGATTAGTACAGCTTACCTATGACGCCGGCATGGCTGTCCTGACTGATGTGCAGGAAGTCCAGACGCGCGTGCTGCAATCCAGGCTGGGTCTTTCTAAAGCGATTTTAGATTATAACCTTGCTGTAGATGATTTTGTGGATAGTATGGGAGTAGGGCGTGTTACAATACCGATTATGTAATCGGTATTGTAATTTAAGATTTATGAATTAAGATTTAAGATTTTAGGTAGGGATTTTGTTAAACAAAATCCCTGCTTTTTATTTAAAGAGATGTCATCGCGAGCAGCGAAGCAATTTAACCCTTGCAATGTCATCGCGAGCAGCGAAGCAATTTAACCCTTGCAATGTCATCGCGAGGAGCGAAAGC
>JAAYPU010000362.1 GCA_012519645.1 Clostridiales bacterium
CGAGTGTGTCACCATTTTTTAATAACGGTGAGGCAGTTATTGCCGTAAAAGAAGGCAGAAATGGTGCCGTATATCTTTCAGGAGATACTCTATTTTCCTTAGCGGAAAAAGCAATCCCGTTGACTGTAAAAAATGGTGACACACTCGTAAGCATTGCAAATAATTCTATTGCCAGAGAACTTTTGGAAAAGGCAAAAGGGAGCAACAAGGGATCTGTTGAGTTAAAGGTTGATAAATTATCAAAAGAATCTCAGAAAGATTTTTTCCAAAGAGTGGATGAAGACATAATGAAAGGATTTACGGATGTAGGCGGAGATATTTTTGAAATAGGAGCTAGGATTGTCTACACGGACAGCGAAGGGATTATAGAAAATGAAGATAAAATTGCAGCCTTCTTTGAGCCGTTGAAAGTGACTATGCCTGTTCCGGCAAACATTAGCGAGGAAGAAGCAAAGAAATTAACTGCAATTCGATATGAAAGAGATGAAAATGGCAATATTATACCGGTCAAAATTGGCGGAAAATATGATCCGGTCACTAAAACCATAACATTTTATGCTGAAAAAGGCGGCTCATACGGTATTATGAAAGCAGAGAACCTGACAAGATTAAATCTGCAAATAGATGAACAGAGTGTAGTAATTGATGACGAGGAAAAGAGTATCGATGTACCGCCGATGATCATCAATAACCGCACTATGGTACCTGTTCGGTTTATTTCGGAAGCATTGAATGCGCAGGTGGATTGGGTCCCGGAAACAAGAAAGGTCATTATTACTATAAACAATAAGGTTATTGAGTTAACTATCGGAGAGATGTCAGAAGGCATGGACACGCCTCCTGTTATCATGAATGACCGTACCTTAGTACCGGTAAGATACATTTCAGAGAAATTAGGTGCCAATGTATTGTGGATCCCGTCCAGCAGGACAGTACAGATTGTAAACTGAAAACCAGCTCTCAGGTCTCTGGTGTCTGGTTTCAGGTGATTGGTCCGGATTCAGGCGTCCGAAGTCCGGCACAGGTGTCCGGTCTAAGGTGTCAGATTCAGTGATTAGTAAGTAGTGATAAAGGCTCAACTTAGAGTGTCATTGCGAGCACAGCGTGGCAATCTATACAGGGCACAGAAAACTGAAGGAATAGGAGGAAATTTTGCCAATGCAAAATTTCTTCTTTTACTTTTTTCTCTATTCTCTTTTCTCTAAATTAAATCCAAAATTAAATATTTTATAGACTCTTAAAGAGTATTGTAATCAACATTATATTGTAGTATAATATGAAAGAGATATACAATATTTGGTAAAGTAGGGGCTGAAATCAAATTAAAAGTGTCCGATAAAAAGAGTATTATTTATCAAACAATTGTAATCACCATTATCTCGTGTATGCTTTCTGCATATATGTCTTTTTTCATCCGAATCTTATTTTCAATGCCAGTTAACATATCTGATATTATTATTACCTTTGCGATTCCTTTAATTGTTACACCTATTCTAATATATATTATTTTGGAGCAATCGCATCAGCTTTATCACTCCAAGAAACAAATTGAAGACTTAGTAAATAAAGATTGTTTAACTCAAATATATAATAAACGGTACTTTGAAACTTTTGCCGAAGAAATATTTCATAGCGGAAAGAAATGTGCAATTATCTTAATTGATATAGATGATTTCAAGGTTATAAATGATAAGTACGGGCATTTGGCTGGAGACTTTGTGATGAAGGAAACCGCAGCAATTATAAAATCAGAATTGCGTGAGACTGATATCGTCGCCCGTATTGGGGGAGATGAGTTTGCGGTTATATGTGCAAACGCTGATTCCGGATATGGTCGGGACATTGCAGAAAGAATCCGTAAGAAGGTAGAAAAAACGAAAATGCAATATATGTCAAATATTATTA
>JAAYPU010000363.1 GCA_012519645.1 Clostridiales bacterium
AAGATTATGTTTCAGATGATGCTTGATTCTGCCTGCATCCGCCATTCCGCTGGCAGAAATAATGATTTTAGGTGTTTTATCTATATTCAAAGCCATTGACTCTTCTGCAGACCTTGTAAAATGAAGGTTTTCAAAATCCAAAGGATTATCTCCGTTCAAAATGTAATCCCTTGTCTCTTCATCAAATACCTGTGCATTATTCTCAAATATTTCTGTTGCCGAAATCGCCAAAGGACTATCTACATAGACTGGTATTTTGCTTAAAACATCTCTCAATTCCGTATGGTATTCGTAATACTTATTTAACTCAAATAAGATTTCCTGAGTTCTTCCTACCGCAAATGACGGAATAACTACATTCCCGCCTCTTTTAGTCGTCTTTAAGATTATGTCCATAAGGATATCTATTCGGCTGCCTTTTTCTTCATGTAATCTATCACCATATGTAGTTTCCATGATTAAAAAATCAGCTTCACGAATAATCGCAGGATTTCTGAGTATAGGCTTATCCTTCATTCCTAAATCTCCGCTATAGACAATCTTAGAAGTTTTATTGTCTTCGGTTATCCAAAGTTCAATAATAGATGAGCCTAAAATGTGCCCCGCATCATTAAAACGTACTTTTATTTTGTCATTTATAATTATCATCTGATCATAAAGCGCCGGTTCAAAATAAACCATCGCCTTTACGGCATCTTCATATGTATACAGCGGTTCAACCGTTTTCTCCCCGGCACGTATTCTTTTTTTGTTCTCCCATTCCGCCTCTTTTTCATGAATAAAACCACTGTCTTGAAGCATGATATTCACCAAATCATAAGTGGGTTCCGTACAAAATATTTTTCCTCTAAATCCTTTTTTGACTAATAAAGGTATCCTGCCGCTGTGATCGATATGCGCATGGCTCAAAAATAAAAAATCTATCTCAGACGGGTCAAACCCAAAATCCAGATAGTTTAAATCATCTATCACTCTTCCTCCCTGGAATTGTCCGCAGTCTAATAAGATTTTATTGTCTTTTGTAGTAATATAATGACATGAGCCGGTAACTGTTTCTGATCCTCCTAAAAATCTAATATCCATATTTTTTCCTCCAGTATGGCTTGTTTAATGAATTAGCTACTTAGAACTGAAAATTCTATTCTGCATCCCCAATTAGGCTGAGTATATCTAAGTTTTTTTCAAAATGCTGATAATCCTTTTTGGATGTCCAATTGCCGCCCCATTCCCAGCCTCTGCTGATAAAGGCATTGAAGCATGCATCTCCTTCAACAATCATTCCTTTTCTGACATCAGTTCTGTCTAAATAGTTTTTCCCTTCCTCAGGCAATATGTCGTCTTCACTGATATAGGGATTCTGAACGGGATTAATATCTATCGCTAATCCATAGGCATGCTTTGAAAGTTCATCCTTCTTGTTTGTTACAGTCCTGACACATAAGGCTGAAGTATTGTTATCCTCCATAGAAGCATTATCATCTGCATCATATTCATCAATAAGATTCATTTTACTGATTGCAAACTTATTATCATACAGCTCTTTGAATATTTCGATTATCTCAGATGCTACTTTTTTATGCATAATAAGTTCTCCTAAATGATCTTTTCCGTCAAACCCATAATATGTAACCTGAATATATACCAAATCTCTCATAGGATATGGCGCCATATCTCTCCATGAAACTCCGTCTATTTTCTCAAATATTGCGTCTGTTAAAGGAACATAGGTAAAAATTGCTTCTGACTCCTCTGACTGCTCATCTTTGGAATTTACAGCAATAATACCTCTCGACGGCTTAAACATCTCTAATTCAGTTATTGATGCAGCTGCCACAACCATATTCGAGGATTCTTCTTCCATAAATGCAAATGCACCCCCTACCAGTGCAGATAAGCTTACTGTCATCATCATTATTATAATCAGGATGTTTTTATTGTTCATAGGTCCCCCTGTTACAATGCATATCCTTTTTAGTATCTGCCTTAAGCATTTAAGATATATATCGAACACTATAATTATAGTTTTATTTTAACAGAATATGACAAAGATTGCGATTTGTTTTAAAAAATTGTTAGACATCAATAATAAGTTTTAGTATCATAAAAATGAATAAATGTGAATATGAAGATAGAAGGTGGTTCATTTGAAAAAAATAATTAATCTAATTTTATTATTCTTTATTATTCTTAGTTTTTTATCTTTTTCAAATGCTGCAAGTACGGAAATCACTTCAGAAAACACTTTGGTAACTGAGAAGGCAAAAGTAATAAATATTATTACGGATATCTCCGAAGAAGATTTCAACAGCCATAAATTTGAAGATTTAAAGCAAGTTGTAGAGATAGAAATACTTACAGGTGATTATAAAGGCCAGATTGTTACTGTTGAAAATGATTTAAATAATCATATTTATTACGATATATTATTGGAAAAGGGCGATAGAATAACTGTTGCAGTTGAAAAATCAGCCAACGATAATGAACTGCCTGAAATATATATTTCAGGATTTGAACGTGACCGCTACGAGCTTTATATATTACTCATATTTTTATTTTTTTTAATTCTGATTGGCGGTTTAAAAGGAATAAAGGCAATTGTAGCCTTGGGTCTATCTATTTTAATAATTTTATTTTTCATGTTGCCGCTGATTTTAAGGGGCTACAGTCCTATTGCGCTTTCCATCGTTACCGCTATTATGGTAACAGCCCTGACTCTTTTCATTATTGCGGGTATAAATATTAAATCAGCTTCAGCTATAATAGGAACAGGCACCGGTGTAATAGCTGCAGGTCTTATTGCTTATATTATCGGTTCTTTATCACATTTAACAGGGTTATCCAGCCATGAAGCAAGTATGCTTTTATATATCCCTCAAGGGATCTCATTTGACTTCAAAGGTATACTCTTTGCCGGTATAATCATCGGTACCCTTGGTGCCGTTATGGATATTGCCATGTCGATTGCTTCCTCTATGTATGAAATAAGAGAAATAGAGCCGGATATCAGTACACAAAACCTTATCTCAGCAGGTATCAATATAGGCAAAGATGTAATGGGAACAATGACAAATACTCTGATTTTAGCATACACCGGCACCTCTATTCCACTCCTGTTGATATTCTTTGCTTATAATTTTCCTTTAATTGAAATATTAAATATGGATCAAATCGCAACTGAAATTATTCGTTCATTAGCCGGAAGTATCGGGTTAGTATTGTCCATACCCTTCACCGCAATGACATGCGGCTTTATCATCAATCGTTCGGCTGCAAAAAAACGACATGAACGAATTCGCCGGCTGCGTGAAGAATATAAAGATGATTTAAAGGATATGTATGAAAAGGTAAAAAGTAATTCAAACACGACTTTGAATCAAAGTGATGAACAAGAGGAAAATAATTTATAAATTTATTTTATCTTATTAGTTATTTTACATCTACTGATATATAAAAAAAAGGATACTAAAAGTATCCAACATCTTCCATATAATAAGTGGGTATGAAAAGAGAAGTTGTTTTTGCTAATATGTGTCATTACTTAAGTCTAGCATCTATTAAACAATGGACATTGACAAAAAATTACTACAAGCAGCAAGAAAAAGAATAACAAGCTGTCATCTACGCCTCGAAAACCACAATCCGACATTTACATACCTCCTTGAAAACTAATAAAATCCATGTTTTTTAATATATAATATGCTCATCACGTTAATGTGTGAAAAAAGAAAGGGTGATACTGTATGATTTGGAATCCGCATTATGAATGTATGGATCGTGAAGAAATGAGAGCTGTTCAAAGCAAAAGACTTTGCGATACTGTTGATAGAGTTTATCATAATGTACCATTTTACAGAAATAAAATGCAGCAGCTTGGATTAGAACCAGGTGACATAAAAAGTATAGATGATATTTCAAAGCTCCCGTTTACTACAAAACAGGACTTAAGAGATAATTACCCCTTTGGATTATTTGCTGTTCCAAAAAGTGAAATCGTAAGAGTTCACGCTTCTTCAGGAACAACAGGGAAGCCAACCGTAGTCGGTTATTCTCGAAAGGACATCGGAATCTTTTCAGAGGTTGTAGCACGCTCTCTTTATGCTGCAGGAGCATCGAGAGATGATATCATACAAGTAGCCTATGGTTATGGACTATTTACAGGCGGCCTTGGCCTCCATTATGGAGCTGAAAAAATAGGTGCTACCGTTATTCCTATTTCCGGAGGCAATACACAAAAGCAGCTTCAGCTCATGCAAGATTTTGAAAGTACTGTTATAGCTTGTACCCCATCCTATGCCCTTTACTTAGCTGAAGCAATGGATGAATCAGGCATATCTCCTGATTCTCTTTCTCTAAAAATCGGAGTCTTTGGCGCAGAACCCTGGACAGAGGAAATGCGGCATAAAATTGAAAAAAATTTAAATATAAAAGCTTATGATATATATGGCCTCAGCGAAATAATGGGGCCCGGAGTTGCCAATGATTGTATATATCAAAATGGTCTGCACATTTGGGAAGACCATTTTATACCTGAAATAATCAGCCCTGACACTTTAACTCCTTTAGAACAAGGACAAATCGGGGAACTGGTATTCACTACCATTACTAAGGAAGCCCTCCCATTGTTACGTTACAGAACAAGGGATTTGACTAGATTGAATTACGATAAATGCCAATGTGGTCGTACGGCAGTCAGAATGGAAAAATGTACAGGACGTTCAGATGATATGATTATTATCAGAGGCGTGAATGTCTTTCCTTCTCAGGTTGAAAGTGTACTTCTTGAAATCGGAGAAACAAAGCCTCACTATCTGTTGATCGTAGAACGGGAAAATTCATTAGATACTCTGGAAATATGGGTAGAAGTGGATGATTATTATTTCTCTGATGAAATCGGAAAACTGGAAGGACTCACTAAAAAAATCAAGCATGCCGTTGAAAGCACTTTGGGAATCAGTGTTAAAATCAAATTAGTTGAACCTAAAACCATTCAAAGAAGTGAAGGAAAAGCAAAGAGGGTTATTGATAAGAGAAATATATAACAGCGATAGCTGTTATCATTAAGTGTAAAACAAGTCCCTTCGGGACAGTGTGAGATTAATAATAGATGAAAGATGAAAGATGAAAGATGAAAGTTATTGTTGAAATTTTCTGAAGAAAATTTCTTCCTTCAATCTTAAATCTTAAATCCTAAATCTTAAATAATTTAGGAGGTGTTTGAATGATCATTCAACAATTATCCGTGTTTTTAGAAAACAGATCCGGCCGACTTACTGAGGTCACAGAAATACTTGCAAATAACAAAATTAATATCTCTGCTTTAAGTATCGCTGAAACAGCAGACTATGGTGTGCTTCGAATGATTGTAGATAATCCTGAGAAAGCGATTCAGGCTTTAAAGAAAAATGATTTATCTGTTCACAAGACCGATGTGATTGCTATTATTACACCCGACACACCCGGCGCGCTTCATCAAGTTATTAAGCATCTTTCTGAAGAAGACATTAACGTGGCCTATATGTATGGTTATTCTCATGAAAATAAGGCATCTATCATAATGAAGGTAAATGAGCCAAACAAGGCCATTCGTATTTTGCAAGATAAAAAAGTTGAGCTTTTATCTGCCGGTAATTTCTACGAGGTATGAAACAAAGGGATTTTGGTTGAGTGCAACCATAATCCCTTCTTTAATAATTTAATTTTATTCCTCTTCCTCCCTGACAGGATGCTTATCCTTTTTGATATCCACCATCATAGGATCTTCCATATATTCATTTTTTGCTTTTTGCGTTGACATTTCTCCTTTGATCTTTTCATAGAGTTTATCTGACATAGCCTTACGCCCTTGCTGTTGGTCATAATCAGCATGATTTATATATCCACCATCTCTAGGCACAGTCTTCACTCCCATTCTCGTATTTTTTACTTTTCACTTTATAACTATCGTTATTATTTGAAAAATAGATTAAGTTATGTGTTAAAAATAAAAAAAGATTTTGCATGCAAAATCTTCCTAATAAACTGTTATCTATTATTTATTATTTATTATTTATTATTTATAATTTATTATTTATTATTTATTATCTATTTCACCTGAGACCTGAGACCCGAAACCTGAGACCTTATCCGGTTATCAGTTTTCAGTTGAATTAAATTTCTTCTACCCCGATAATAGTAATATTCCAAGAATCGGAATCGTTTTTTAAATCTATGATTACTTCTTCATCAGTGTTCAATAGCCTGATCTTAGGACGCAAACAGACATCTTCGTAATTGTCGATAACAATACCTACATTGCCATTGCTCAATTTTACACAAGTACCTAATGGATAAGGAGCAACTTTTTGAACAAATATCCTGACAACTTCAGGGTCAAAATATACACCTGAAGCTCCCATGATATACTCTACGGCATCCGACGGCAGCACTGCTTTTCTATAAGGCCTATCGGAAGTGAACGCATCATATACATCTGCAACAGCAATGATACGACCGAATAAATGTATTTTATCATTGCGTTTCCCCTTAGGATATCCCGTACCATTATATCTTTCATGATGGATAAGAACTGCCAGGCAGGATTTAATCGGTATATCCCACTTTTCTTTAAGATAGGCATATCCATCTTCCGCATGGTTTCTAACCAATTGCATTTCCTCATCCGAAAGATTTCCTTCTTTATTTAATATTTCCTTTGGTACAAAAACCTTACCGATGTCATGCAATAAAGCACCCAATCCTAATTTACATAAATCGTCTCTGGACAATCCCATAGTCATGCCAATAACCATGGAAATAACCGCTACATTGACCGAGTGATAATAAGTATAGTCGTCAAACACCTTTAAATCTACCATGTTTATAATGAGATCCTTACTGTTCATTATCTCATCAATAATATCTTCGACCAGTCTTTTAGCGGCTTCCAGACTTTCTTCCATTTTTTTCTCATTATTTTTGTCAAGAGATTCAAACATACTCTTTACTGCACTGATTGCTTTCTGCCTGATAGAATCATCTATAACATTGCGGATTTCTATATCCGCAGAAATCTCATCTTTAATATATATCCCCTGATATCCTAATTCGACAATTTTTTCAACTATGGCATTAGAAACGATCTGATCTTTAGCCAATAAAAAAACGCCGTCTTTCCCAAATATATCTTTTCCTGTGATCATTCCTTCTCTAAGGCAAGAAGAAGGTACAAACCGCATACTATCCCCCCCTACAAAAAACGACAAATTATCCAAAAACTCATTATCATCATTATATAGTCTTTTATATTAATTTGTCTATATTTTGCTGAAGAAAGTTCATTATTACTTATATGCCGCGCCTAAATAAGTATTTATTGGTTCATAATTCAAGTCTGGCTGGCTCATTTTTATTCTTATTGCTAATGCAAATGCGGCTGCAGTTTCAATAGATGTTAATACAGGCAAACGATACTCCGTAGCTTTTCTTCTTATCTTGAATGCATCGCTTTGGGTTTTACCTCCACGTGTAGGAGTATTTATCACTACCTTTATATTTCCATCATATATATGCTTTTGAACCTCAAAAGGCTTTATTTCAGTGCAAGATATATTATTGCCGGTCAGAAATTCATATGTTCCTCTGGAAGTGTATATCTTAAATCCCAAATCTATATATTTTTGAATTATTTCTAAGGAATTCTGTGTTTTGTCAAAATTTTTGAGAGAAACATAAACTCCTCCATCAACAGGTATTTTCATTCCTGCTGCAAGAAATCCTTTATATATAGCAACATTAAGGTCTTTATCGATTCCAAGCACTTCACCTGTGGATTTCATTTCAGGACCAAGGGAAATATCAACATCCGTCAGCTTCTCTCCTGAAAAAACAGGCACTTTTACGGCATATAGCCCTTTATTTTCCAGAAGTCCTGTTCCATAATCCATATTTTTTATTTTCTTACCCAGCATAGTTTCCACTGCAAGCTTAACCATAGGCACCCCTGTTACTTTACTAAGTATAGGAACTGTTCTTGATGCCCGAGGATTTACTTCTATAACAAGCACTCTTTCTCCGTCAAAAACATATTGAATATTTATCAGCCCAATAACGCCTAGTCCTTTTACTATCTTTTTAGTATAATCAATCAAAGTATCTACGGTATTTTGACCAAGCGTAAAATGAGGGTATACTGAAATACTGTCGCCGGAATGTACACCTGTCTTTTCGATATGCTCCATAATTCCCGGAATCAAAACATCATCTCCGTCAGCTATTGCATCCACCTCTATTTCTGTTCCCTGAATATATTTATCTATAAGAACCGGATGCTCATTAGATAGCTCAACGGCTTCGTTTAGATAAATCTCCAACTCTTCCGTATCGTATACGATCTGCATAGCTCTGCCGCCAATAACGTAGGATGGCCTTACAACTACAGGAAAACCTATGTTATTTATCACTTTAAAAGCATCATTAAGATTTGTCACAGCATAACCTTCAGGTGTCGGAATGTTTATGTTTTTCAAAAACTGGCTGAATTTTTCTCTGTCCTCTGCCAAATCAATAGCATTAAAAGATGTTCCTAAAATTTTAATACTTCTTTCATTAAGCTTTTTCGCCAAATTCAAAGATGTCTGTCCTCCAAACTGAAGAATAACACCTTCCGGCTTTTCTCTTTTCAAAATATTCATTACATCGTCAATGTGAAGTGCTTCAAAATAAAGCTTATCGGAAGTATCAAAATCTGTACTTACAGTCTCAGGGTTATTGTTGATAATAATAGCCTCATATCCTGCTTCTCTGATTGCCCATACACCATGAACACAACAATAATCGAACTCAATTCCCTGACCGATCCTTATGGGTCCTGAACCTACTACCAATATTTTTTTCTTTTCTGATATTTTCCCCTCATCCTCTTCGTCAAAGCATGAATAATAATATGGAGTAGCCGCTTCAAATTCTCCGCCGCATGTATCTACCATTTTATATACAGGGAAAATATCATGATATATACGAATATCCTGCAAAGCCTCTCTTGGCAGCTTTGAAAGATCTAATATCTCGCTGTCGGTAAAACCCATTGACTCTGCCTCATATAAAAGTTTGTCATCCAATGGTTCACTGGCAAGCCTTTTTTCCATCACAACAATTTTATTCAAGCTGTTTAAAAACCATGGATCGATTCCGGTGAGTTCATTGAGCTCTTTAATCGAATATCCTCTTCTTAGAGCTTCTGCCAATGCAAATATCCTCTCATCATCGGACATCTTGATTTTATCCATTAGCTTTGAAGCATCCAAGTCCGTAATATGCTTAATCCTTAATCCATTATATTTTACCTCAAGAGATGTAAGTGCTTTAAGCAAAGCGCTTTCAAAGGTTCTGCTTATCGCCATTACTTCCCCTGTTGCTTTCATTTGTGTTCCCAGCTTTCGGGACGCAGTTCTGAATTTGTCAAATGGCCATTTCGGAAATTTGACGACGCAATAATCTAAAGTAGGCTCAAAACATGCACTGGAATTTTCTGTTACATAATTCTTTAGTTCATCTAATGTATAACCTAATGCTATTTTTGCAGCGATCTTTGCAATAGGATATCCTGCAGCTTTGGATGCCAATGCGGATGAACGGCTCACCCTCGGATTTACTTCGATAACAATATATTGATTGCTATTTGGATCTAAAGCAAATTGAATATTACATCCGCCTTCGATTTTAAGACTTCGAATGATCTTAAGAGAAGCATCCCTTAACATCTGATATTCAGAATCTCTCAGAGTCTGCGACGGGACTACAACTATACTATCGCCGGTATGGATCCCTACGGGATCAAAGTTCTCCATGTTGCAAACGATGATACAATTATCCTTTGCATCTCTCATGACTTCATATTCTATTTCCTTCCATCCTGCGACAGATTGCTCTAATAGTATTTGACCGATGGCGCTGTTTTCTATGCCGGTTTTGCAGAGCTCTGTAAGCTCCGCTTCATTTTTTGCAATACCTCCGCCTGTACCTCCAAGAGTATAGGCCGGTCTGATAATAACCGGGTATCCCATTTCATCAACAAAAGCTTTACACTGATCCATATTTTTGGCAATTGCGCTTGCAGGAATCGGTTCATTAATTTCTATCATCAGTTTTTTAAATTCTTCTCTGTCTTCAGCCTTCTTAATGCTTTCTTTATTAACCCCTAAAAGGCGAACATTATATTTAGCCAAAACACCATTTTCATCCAGCTTAATGGCAAGATTCAATGCCGTTTGCCCTCCAAAGCCGGCCAATACACCATCCGGCCTTTCTTTATTTATGATCGCCTCCAATGCATCCTCTGTTAACGGTTCGATATAAACGCGATCTGCAATATCAGAATCAGTCATAATCGTTGCCGGATTACTATTAACCAAAATTGTTTCTATTCCTTCTTCTTTTATCGCCTTGCAAGCCTGAGTACCCGAATAATCAAACTCTGCAGCCTGCCCAATAATAATGGGTCCTGAGCCTATTATCAATACTTTTTTTATAGAATAATCCTTTGGCATTTTGCACCTCTCATTTGCTAATTAATTAGTGATTAGTGATTAGT
>JAAYPU010000364.1 GCA_012519645.1 Clostridiales bacterium
CATTTGAATAATAAAGACATTAAAAATGTAATTTTAATTTTAAAAGAGGTACGTATGAGGTATACGGAAATAGAATTAAAATATAAGTTAAATGAAAAGCAGAAGGCAAATGTGCTTGAAGATATTGTTGAGAGCTTTAATGGAACAATCATTAAAGAAAAACATATGAAAGCAGTATATATGGATACGATGGATAATGATTTGGCTAAAAAGAAAATAGCCTTTCGCATTCGTGAAGAAGATAAAAGTGTTTTTGCGACGATAAAGACTCAGGGCATTTCTGATAATGGCTTTTCTCAAAGAAAAGAGTGGAATGCCGATATTACAAATTTACCAAAGAAGGCTTCCGTAACGGACATGCTTGCAAATACGGAAGCGGATGAAGATATAAAAGAGTATTTAGGAAGCAAGGTACTGGAAGAAAAAATAACCACGCAATTTCTGAGAAAAATCACATTAATCAAGTATGACCAGTCCCTGTTTGAAATTGCTTTGGATGAAGGCATGATTATTACAAAGAAAGGACAAGAGGCCATCTGCGAACTGGAAGTGGAATTACTTGAAGGAAGCGAGGATTGCCTTAAAAAATTTGGGCTGGTTCTGGCGGATAAATATCATTTGGAGCCTGAGCCTATGAGTAAATATGCGAGGGGAATAAGGCTGTTGAATAAATAGAAAAGAAATATTCAAAAAAGATGCTGATAAGGAGCATCTTATTTTGTTCCTTTTTTCAGCAAATAGGGAGATATTAATGCCTCCGGAAATGTCACACAAACAATTTACCGGAATAGAATAATAAAAAAAATTGTCTTAATTGAAATTTTATCAGATAAAAGTATATAATAAAAAAAACTTGAATACGAAGGAAAAAGCAATGAAATATAAAAAAACCATTCTGATTCTTGCTGCTATCGTTATCATTACAGCTTGGATATATTTTGATATGAAAAATATTGAGGTCACCAGGACTGAACTGCATTTTCCTGAGCTTGCCGACAACATATCGCAACTAAAGATCGTTCATTTAAGCGATTTACATGGGAAAAGCTTTGGAGAAGGTAACGATGAAATAGTTGAAGCCATAAATAAAGAAAAACCGGATATTATTATATGCAGCGGAGATATGATCAATTCACATGATGATGATGGGAGTGCTTTTGTAAATTTACTTCAAAGTTTAGAAGGGAAATATCCAGTCTTCTATGCTTACGGAAACCACGATCAATATTCACGTTTGAATACTTCCAGAATATTTGAAAGCTATATACAGAACCTTATTGAATCAGGCTGCTATATTCTTGATGATGACAAAATTGCCATAGAAAAAGATGAATTGCCAATTACTATTTATGGACTATCATCTATTCCTTATAACAAGAAGGTTAACAAGACTTTCTTGAATAAGGAAGCCTTCAATGCGGATTTTATTAGCGAAAAAATCGGGAAACCGTCAAATAATTTAAATATTTTGATAGCGCATGATCCTTCCTGGCTGGATATATACAGTCAATGGGGAGCAGACTTGGTATTGTCAGGACATATTCATGGCGGTGCTGTTCGATTACCTTTTTTGGGAGGTGTCGTATCACCAAATAGAGAATTGTTCCCTAAATATGATGCAGGTTTATTTGAAAAAGGAAATACATTTCTTTATGTGAGCCGAGGATTAGGCACCTCAGTAGAGCGCATAAGAGTATTCAACAGACCGGAGATCGCGGTTATTATAATATCAACTGAAAACTGAAAATTGAAAACTGATAATTTAGGTTGACTTTGCTTCTCAAAGTCTAAAATACTTTATTAAAAGAAAAAAGTTAAATATGAAATTTGTTCAAACAAATTTCTTCCTTATCTTTCAGTTATCAGTTGTCAGTTGTCAGTTGCCATAGCACTAATCACTAATCACTTATTCCCCTGAGCAAAAAAGTGTTATAATATATAACAGCGGAATACAAATATATATAATAGGTGAAAATATGAAGAATAGATTATTAATTTCCATTATTAAAATAGCTGTCGGCTTTTTATGCGGTATTATAATTTTTTCTCTGATGGCAGCAGCCCGAGGTTTCAGTACAAATGAAAAAATAATATTCGGTATTGTTTTTTTAGTTGTTATTATAGGTGTTGTTTTGGGGATAAGGAATTTAATAACTAGAAATAGATAAAAGATAATAAATAAAAGATAACAGTTAATGAAAGAATTTGACATTGTCAAATTCTAACCTTAACTATCAGTTATCAGTTTTCAGTTATCAGTTGATAAAAGGGTGGTACGATGAGAAAAAATATTATTATTACTGTAATTATTACTTTAATTGTTGGCATCATTATCTGTATTTATGGCTTTGTTATGATGTCTGCAGCTTCAGACTTCGGTATCAGAGGAAGTGTTGCTTATGGACTGGTTATAGTGGCTGTATTGGCGGGACTTATTTATGCTTTAATTAATAATATGAAGGAAAGGTGTAAAGAGATTAAGGAGGAAGAAAAGGATGATCTTAGTAAATACTGATTACATTGAGGGTAAAAAGTTTGAGATGTTGGGCCTTGTCAAAGGTACGACAGTGAGAGCAAAGCACCTTGGAACAGACATAATGGGCGGATTGAAAAATCTTGTTGGAGGCGAGATAACGGGATATATGGAAATGCTTAATGAAGCCAGAGCGATTGCTACTAAAAGAATGGCAGAAGAGGCAGAAGCAATGGGCGCAGATGCAGTTATTAATATACGTTATGCTTCCAGCTCATTGATGCAAGGC
>JAAYPU010000365.1 GCA_012519645.1 Clostridiales bacterium
CCTAGTATCTGGGTATGAATATAAACCATGTATTCTTTATATAAATTAATTAACAGCTTTGGAAAAAAATATTAGTTAATTTAACTATCATTGCAAACAAGCCTATTTTGTGGTCTGTATATTAATTACTTTTTTACCACACTATAAAAAACTCAAACCTGTCAGCTAGAATTTTCAATACTTCTTGATTTCAGAATTTTCCAGGATTTAAGATAATTTAAAAAAAAATAATTTAATTATGTACACTATATGTAATTAATTACATTTTTTAAATTATCCAAGATTTTGCTATATTTGTCAAAAATATTTTCAAAGCGATAACCTGAAAACTTATGTAAAATAATCAATAATATTGTTGTTAGAAAATACATTTTTTATTACTGTCTTTCCTATAAAAAATTAGATTATATTGCTCTTTTTCTCCATATTTTTTCTCTGCATCAATGTCATTCCTGATATCCAGACAAGATTAATTGGGATACATCCTCTAGACACATCATTAAAAGGTATTGAAGCTCCCTGTATGGTAGTCCCGTAATAACTTGCACCAGCAAGCCTGTTAATCACTTTGATAACCATATTAGCAGAATTAAGCTCGGGAAAGATCAGGACATTAGCTTGTCCTGCTATATCGCTATCCGGACATTTTGATTTTGCAACGTCTGGAAATAATGCTGCATCTATCTGAAACTCGCCATCTATTTTAATAACGGGATTTAATTTTTTAATTTTTGCAATTACATTATTTATTGTATTGATTTTCTCGCTCTTTGAGCTTCCTTTGGTAGAATATGACAGCATTGCTATTTTTGGTTCACCATTAAAGAGAGCGCTTGCAGTCTGATAGCTGCTAAGTACTGTATCTATCAATTGCTCTTCACCCGGATCTGCCATAAGCGCAACATCAGCAAATAAAAACAGTCCATTTAACCCATAAGGGCAGTCTGGAACTATTTCAACTACTGCGCCACTAAGGTATTTCTTCTTCTGGTCGGCCTGGATTACATTTATCAGCGGTTTCATCATTGCTTCAGTAGAGCTTATTGAACCACTTACTCCGCAATGAGCATCACCATTTTTTATTAGTAAGGCGCCATAGTAGTTGTTTTCTTTTACAAGTTTGTCCAATTCTTCTTCTGAAAGCATTTTGCCCTTATTTTTAAAGATATCGGATAATATATTTTTGTATTTATCTGAATCATCAGTGGTAGAGGGATCGATAATATCTATGGTGTTTAAATTATTTATGCCTGTTTCCTTAAGATTCCTGGAAATAATATCTTTTCTACCCAACAGAATGGCTGTGCTTTTATTTAATTTATTGAATATTTTCAATGCCTGGGCAATTCTTATATCTTCTCCATCAGGATAAACTATTCTTCTTTCAAAACCATTTATAGAGGTAACAATATATTCTTCAAATTCATTTGTAATATATTTTTCATACAATATGTCCTCCGGAATAATATTTTAATAATAAATTATTGTTTTGATTTATTTTCATATATCTTCCGAAACGATGAAACAATATCCTCATTTGAAGCACCAGATGTAAATATTTTATCAAATCCCAGGTTCTGTAATTCAACTATATCGTCAGGAGAAATAGCTCCTCCAATTACAAATCCCTTGCTATCTTTAATATCTTCTTTCCTGGCTTCATTTATCAAATCCGCACCCAAGGCAACATGACCTCCCCCAAGAGAACTTACTCCTATAATGTCCGCATCTTCCTGAATAGCAGCTTTGATTATTTGTTCAGGCATTGAATTACCAAGATAAATCACTTCCATACCGGCATCACGCAATATTTTTGCGACAATGAATACGCCTCTGCTGTGAACGTCCAGTCCCAGCTTTGACAAAATAACTTTAATATTGTTTTTTATCATAATAAATCCCCCAGATTTAAAAAGTTATAATTATTAAAAAATTACCGGCGGTTTCCACAAGCCAAATGCTTTTTTAAAAACCTTGAATAATTCACCTTCGGTGCAGCCCTTTCTTGCACATTCAATACAGAAAGGCACTATATTTTCTTTACTAAGACATGCATTTTCCAGGTTCGCCAGAGCTTTGCTGACTTCAGCCTGATTTCTTTTTTCTTTCAGGGTTTTTATTTTTTCTTTTTGCCTGTCTTCCACGCCTTCAGGATATTTAAATACTTCAATAGGAGGTGTTTTGTCTTCAGTTATAAAGCAATTCTGTCCTACTACTTTTATCTCTCCTTTTTCAATTTTTGAATGCTCTTTATTAAAATAATTTGCAATTTTTCTATGAATCCATCCTTTTTCAATTGCTTTTACGTAACCACCGACATTTTCTATTTCTTCAATTTCTGCAAGAATTCTCTCTTCTATTTCATTTGTTAACGATTCTACATAATATGAACCTCCTAAAGGATCAACTACTTCAGTTACAGCAGTTTCATTTTGTATTATCTGCTGTGTTCTGAGAGATAAAAGAGCAGCTTCTTCTGTGGGAACTGCATAAGCCTCATCGTAAGAATCTACATGAAGCGACTGCACTCCCCCGAGTATTGCTGAAAGAGCCTGGTAAGATGCCCTAATTATATTGTTGAAAGGTTCCTGTCTTGTGAGTGTTATACCGGATGTCTGGACATGGCATCGCATCCATAAAGAACGGGGATTTTTTGCTTTAAATCTGTATTTCATTATTTTATACCATAATCTTCTGGCTGCTCTTATCCTAGAAACTTCTTCAAAAAAGTCATTTGAGATAGACCAGAAAAAAGCAAGCCTGGGAGCAATAAAATCTACATCATATCCTCTTGAAACCAGCTCATCTAATGTCCCAATACCATTTGAAATTGCTACGGCCATTTCTGTAACACCTGAGGTACCAAAGTCATGAAGATTATAACCATTTAGATTGATAAAATTCCAGTTGGGAACTTCCTTCCTGATGAATTCAATATTATCGCACTGGATTCTAAAACAGTCTTTCGGAGGTATATATTCAGGACCACTTCTGACAACTTCTTCAAGAGTTATATCGTTCTGAACAGTTCCTCTAAGTTTTTCCCATGGAATACCTCTCTTTTCTGCCATTGCAAGGAACATCGGAAATAGAATTGCTGTATTTGAAGGATAATGAGTAACGATTGAGATAGTTACATCTTCCAATGGAATATCTTTGAATAATAAATCCATATCATTTGCTGAATCTATTGCTACTCCCGAAGTTCCTACCTGGCCTTTTGATATCGGGTCATCAGAATCATACATCTGGACTGTAGGTATATCAAAAATAACACTCAGGCCTGTTGCTCCGTTTTTCAGCATAAACTTAAATCTTTCATTTGTATCTTCAGGACCTCCGAATCCGTTGATTTGTCGTATGGTAAATTTTTTCCCCCGATACATATTCGGGTGCACACCTCTTGTAAAGGGTTCTTTTCCTGGAAAACCGATATCTTTTACATATTCAGTGTCTTTAAGATTAAGCGGGCTATAGATTAATGCTCTGGGTATTTCTGACC
>JAAYPU010000035.1 GCA_012519645.1 Clostridiales bacterium
AATAATTTCATGCTGTTATGTACCGAGAAGGCTCCCCACTTTCGCTTTATAATAGGTAGCCACCCCGCCTAACCCATCAGCCTTTCGCTTTATAATGAAGAAATCACTATACAAATGCTTCTACACAAAACCATCTTTTTCGACCGTTACCAATGTACAATTCGGTCATCATACCGTTCCCCGACGTCACTAAAAATTCAGGCTAGCCATTATCATATAGAGCCATGGACTCTCGTAAAAATTCCGGACTGAAAATGATATTCCTGCTACCAGTCTTCTCGCGAATAGCTGTAGTATATCCAACTGGAACGGTTGACTTGATAACCATAATAGCATTCGGATTAATCTCCATAACCTGTTTAATTACCGCTTCTACTGCTGATGTATCAAAAAAGTTTTTGTTACTATCATAATTGGTAGGTGCAGCAATAACAACAAAATCAGCATCTCTGTAAGCCTCTTTTGCATCAAGTGTTGCTATTAAGTTTAATTTCTTTTCCTTCAGATATTTTTCTATATATTCATCTTGGATTGGTGATTTTTTATTGTTAATTAGGTCTACTTTTTCCTGAATTATATCAACAGCTTTTACTTCATTATGCTGTGCTAATAAAACAGCAATAGACAGACCAACGTAACCAACTCCAGCAACTGCGATCTTCATTTTTATTACTCCCTTTTATACTTTATAAAAAAACTTGTACCACTCTGCAAATTTACGCAAGCCATCACGTAATGATGTTGACGGTTTAAAGCCAAAATCACGTTCAAGATCTGATATATCGGCGTATGTGACCGGAACATCACCTGCTTGCATCGGAACAAGCTTTTTATGTGCCTCAAAATTATAATCATCCGGAAGTACTTTGGCTCGTATTAACTCTTGCTGCAGTATATCCACAAATTCAAGTAGATTTTCAGGCTTATTATTACCGATATTGTAGATACAATATGGCGGAATAGGTAGTCCATCTTCACCATTTCTTTTTTCTGGCGCGCATTGAATAACACATTTTACCCCTTCAACAATATCGTCAATCTCTCAAGCAATTTCCGAAATTAAAAATCTCAATTGTTTCTCCCTTTAGAAGTTTATTTGTAAAGCTAAAATAAGCCATATCAGGACGGCCTGCAGGGCCATAAACTGTGAAAAACCTGAGACCTGTGGATGGAATATTATAAAGCTTTGAATAAGCATGAGCTAACAACTCATTGCTCTTCTTAGTAGCAGCATAAAGAGAAACCGGATTATCAACCTTATCATCAGTAGAATATGGCACTTTCTTGTTTGAACCATATACTGATGAAGATGAAGCATAAACCAAATGCTCTACCGGATAATGACGGCAAGCTTCAAGGATATTGTAAAAGCCTATAATATTACTTTCTATGTATACATCTGGATTTTCAATTGAATACCTAACACCTGCTTGTGCTGCAAGATTAACAACCAGATCAAACTTATATTCTTGAAATATTTTTTCAATCAGTGGTTTATCAGCAAGATTTCCTTTAATAAAAGTCCACTTAGAACTTGTCCTCATGCTAGCCAATTTCTCAATCTCTGAAAGTCGGTATTCTTTCAAAGAAACATCATAATAATTGTTCATGTTGTCAAGCCCTACAATATGAACAGAATTTACTGTTCGAAGAAGCTCTAATATAAGATTAGCGCCAATAAAACCAGCAGCACCAGTCACTAAAATTTTCTTATTTTCAAGTTGAATATTAGGTGTCAGCATGTATTTTTCCCCTTTTCGTTGCTTTCAGGAATGTTACTCAATTCCCTTACTTCGATCCTTTCCTCAATAAAACCACACCAATAGTCTTAAATATCAGCTTTATATCCAGGGCTATTGACCAGTTATCTATATACTCCAGATCCAGTTTTACTACTTCCTCAAAATCAGTTATATCACTTCTGCCGCTGACCTGCCACATACCCGTCAGACCTGGCTTTAAGCTGAGTCTTCTCTTGTGCCTGCTCTCATATTGAAGGAATTCATCCTCTGTGGGCGGTCTGGTTCCAACCAGACTCATATCTCCCTTCAGGACATTGAAAAACTGAGGAAACTCATCTAGGCTTGTCCTGCGGATGAATTTGCCCACCTTTGTAATTCTGGGATCATCTGAGATCTTGAACATCTGTCCCTTCATCTCATTCTTTTCCATAAGCTCAGCCTTACGCTGCTCCGCATCCTTATACATGGAACGGAATTTATAGATTTTAAAGCGTCTTCCATTTTTTCCTACCCTGATTTGGCTGAAAAAAACAGGCCCTCTTGATTCAATCACAATCAAAGGCGCTAGGATTATGGTAAGAAATACTGTTATGATGCAGCCAATCAAGCCACCAAGGATATCCATAGACCTTTTAATAATAGCCTTTCGTACGTCAAAAATCACTGATGAAAATGTAACAACCTGATAGCCGGCAAACTCATCAATGGTTTTTTCCTTAACCTTTATGTTGCCAAATATGTCAAGGTTTATATGTACCTTAATACCCATTCTCTCAAGTTCAAGGATGAGCTCCTCCATATCCAGTTCAAAGGTCCTGGGAAGATTTATAAATACCTCATCCACTTCATTCTGTTTTGCCACCTCATACAAGTTGTCCCTGTTGGCTATTACCTCTATTCCGTCAATCTCTTCTCCTACCATATCCCTGTCCAGTATGGCAATACTGTTCACAGTCGACTGCCATTCATACTGACGACGCATGTTACGCAAAATCGATTTGGCATGTCTTGATACGGTTATAAGCATAACCTTATTGCTTAATTCACTTTCTTTATAGCCTAACAGCATAGCTATTTTTAAATAGCTGCGCAGTACATATGTCAACAGAGTATTTATACCAAAGAA
>JAAYPU010000366.1 GCA_012519645.1 Clostridiales bacterium
CCTCAATGCCACCAGAGGTTATGATTTTCATTCTATTTCAGCTTTCCATGTAGCTTGTTTGATAATTGCTGTAAATTTTGACAGTTTGTTGAGGCTTTTAAAAAAAGTTGCAGTACCGATTTTGGGATTGATTGCAATCTTTGTTTTAAGTGTTTACATAGAAGCTGTCGGCAACAACCTGCTGGCAAAACAGCCTATAATTTCAGATATTGAAAACCGTGCTGTTGCAGACACAAATACCGGTGATAAAATATTTTTTGATGCATGGATATGTGATTCTCTGTATCTTCTTTACAAAGACAGATATCCGGTAAATTCGTGTATCTATTTCTTACCATGGTATGTTGATTGGTATGAACAGCAATCGATAGATGAACTGAACAAGACCATGCCAAAAGTAGTTCTTTATAATGAGCACTCGGAGGTATGGGGGTATTCGGATTTTTCCAGGGATTTTGCAATAGCATTAAAGCAAAACTATAAAAGACTTAGTGATGATGAAAACAGTGGATGGCCGTACAATTATTGGATTAGAAAGTGATGACTATCATGAACTTTAAGGATTTGTTTAAAAAATATAAAGATGTCATTCCATACATCATATTTGGTGTATTGACTACTGTTGTCAACATTGCAGTCTACTGGCTGATGGCGCACCCGTTAGAAATTAGTGTGATGCCAAGTACCATAATAGCTTGGATGGCAGCCGTGCTGTTTGCATATTTGACAAATAGAAAATGGGTATTCCGTAGCGAGGCAAATACCGCAAAGGCTATCACGAAAGAGGTTTTGTCTTTCTTTCTTTGCAGGCTGGCTACCGGAGCTGTGGACTGTGCTTGTATGTTTGTCTTTGTGGATATACTTCATTTGAATGATGTGGTAATTAAGTTCATGGCAAACATTTTAGTCGTAATTTTGAATTATGTGGCTTCTAAGCTGTTTATTTTTAAGCGAAAGAAAGGAAACTGACATGGCTGAATACGATTTTCTGATTGTAGGATCCGGATTGTATGGATCGGTTTTTGCGAGAGAAGCTGCAGATTCCGGTAAGAAAGTCATAGTTATAGATAAGAGGCCTAATATTGCCGGAAATGTATATACTGCAAATATTGAAGGAATCCATGTACATAAGTATGGGGCTCATATTTTTCATACGAATATTACGGAAGTATGGAATTATTTACAGAGATTTGCGACTTTCAATCGTTTTACAAACAGTCCGGTTGCAAACTTTAAAGGCGAACTTTATTCTCTGCCTTTTAATATGTATACCTTCAACAAAATGTGGGGAGTGATTACTCCGGAAGAGGCACATGCTAAAATCAAGGAACAAAGAAAGGAAATAAAAGGAGAACCTAAGAACCTTGAAGAGCAGGCTATCTCTCTTGTCGGTCGAGATATCTTTGAAAAACTAATCAAAGGCTATACGGAAAAGCAATGGGGTCGTGACTGCAAGGACCTTCCTTCATTTATTATAAGGAGGCTGCCGGTTAGATATACATTTGACAATAATTATTTCAACGCTCTTTATCAGGGTATCCCTAATGGGGGTTATACTAAAATGGTAGCCAATATGCTTAAAGGAATTGAAGTAAGGCTGAATGAAGACTACCTGCAAAATAAGGAGCTATGGGATTCTCTTGCTGAAAAGGTTATTTTCACAGGTCCTATTGATGCGTATTTTAATTTTCGCCTAGGCAATTTGGAATATCGTTCATTGCGTTTTGAGAACGAAATACTGGATAAACCAAATTTTCAAGGAAATGCAGCTGTAAACTATACTGATAGTGAAACCCCTTGGACAAGAATCATTGAACATAAATGGTTTCAGTTTGGTGTGGATGATAACGGAATCGATATCCCGAAGACCGTTATTTCAAAAGAATATTCGTTAGAATGGAAACCGGGTGACGAACCGTATTATCCTGTTAATGACGAAAAAAACAACTCGCTCTATTTAAATTATAAAGAATTAGCTGAGAAAGAAGAAAAAGTAATTTTCGGCGGTCGTCTAGGGGAATATAGGTACTATGATATGGATGTAGTGATAGCCGCTGCATTGGCAAAAGCTAAGGAGCAGTTAAATTAATCTATTGAAAAAGGGCAGGGTACAAACATGCTTTACAGAGTTGAAAGTGGGGGTTTTACAAATATAGATTCACTTTCCATGAATGAAAATAATATTCAGTTGGGTTGTCTGACAAGAGAAGAATTTCAAAAATTTATCGAAAGCCAAAATGCAGAAGCCTCATCAGAATATTTTTTTGATACAAATGAAGTTCAGAACAGCCTGCAAATATCGGAATATGATTCGTTTGCCGTAGTAAACCTGATAGATGTATCCGATATCAGAGACGAGGAAAGGGACCAGATTGTCTTTTATTTCAGGCGCAATATGTTTCTTGTTGTTGTAATACGGGATGAAAATAATAATATTAAAGACATTTGGCAGAATTCACT
Source organism: Clostridiales bacterium (assembly GCA_012519645.1). Lineage (GTDB taxonomy): Bacteria > Bacillota > Clostridia > Peptostreptococcales > JAAYPU01 > JAAYPU01. The sequence goes on from JAAYPU010000366.1 coordinate 2,461, forward strand.
GGGTACTGTGGGACGTGCAGGAGTTTCTATAGGCAAATATTTTGCAAATTTTCTTAAATTGTTAATTTCCGGTCACAAACAGCTTCAACACAACATTCAACTGCAGATAGAGGAACTTGATCAAAAAATTCTTGAAGATATGGAAAAAAACGACACTCCTCAAAAAGTATCCGAACTCAACCATCAATTGCTTACATTGTACGGCTATTACGATCAAATAGTGGATTTGCTGGAATCGCTTATAGATAATGATAACGGAATTCTCAGAAATTCTGACATAAAATATCTAAAAACTATTTTTCGAAGGGTTGACAGATTTTTAGATAATATAAAACTTTTAAGGGAATATCTGGTTCAGGTGCGCGAATCTTACCAGGCACAGCTTGATCTCGGTTTAAACAGAGTGATGAAGGTGTTGACAGTCGTAACGGCAGTTTTTCTCCCCTTAACTTTGCTGGTAGGGTGGTACGGAATGAATTTCAAAAATATGCCTGAGTTAACCTGGACGTTCGGATATCCTTTAGTTTTTATTTTTAGCGGATTAATAATAATTATTTCGATTATTCTATTTAAACGAAACCGAATGCTTTAATATCTAAATAATAAATATGCCGGAAATTATTTATTTCTTAATACTATCTATATTATTAATATTCTGAAATCAACGATAGGGGATATGCTTAAGCATTCTTAATATTAAATTATTTAATAAAATATCATCAGAGCAAAATGCCAGTAAGTAATGTAAAGTTTAAATGAATATAAATAATTGAGGATTAACAACATAAAATTAAAAATGCTTTGCAACCATGGCAATAGGTTAATAATAAATAATAAAGATAAAGAGAATAATTGCGAACAGTGCCAAATGACATTGTTTTACTCACAAAAACTCAATTTGACATAGAAGAGAATAGATGATAAAATTGACATGCTATTTCGCTTAATATAAATTTAGCGAAATAGAGGGGATTGAAAAAACCATATAATACCGATTATTCCGGTATCAAGCCCTTCGATTGAAATCTGTATATTTATTTATTGGTCGCTTTTATGAATTACAATGATGTTCCAGAGATAATTAAAGAATTTCTCTTTTATTGCAGAACAATTAAAAATCACTCTCCCAGAACCGTTCAGGGATATTACTTGGATCTCAGAACGTTTTTTAGGTTTTTAAAATTAAAAAAGGACAACTTGCCAAAAGACTCTGAGTTTAACAAAATTGATATAAGCGATCTTAATATTGATTTTGTTTCAAATATTTCAACGCTCGATGTATACGAATATCTTCAATTTGTCACCGACATCAGAAACAACTCTCCGAATTCAAGAGCCCGCAAATTATCCTGTCTGAAATCTTACTTTAAGTATATGTCTGAAAAGTCAAAGAGAATTGATTTTAATCCAACAGCTAATATCGATCTTCCTGCCGTCAGAAAGTCGTTGCCAAAATTTCTTTCTCTTGATGAAAGCCGAAAACTGCTTGAGAGTGTTGAAGGAAAGTATTTATCAAGAGATTATTGTATTATTACCCTGTTTCTTAACTGCGGTATTAGATTGA
>JAAYPU010000367.1 GCA_012519645.1 Clostridiales bacterium
GTACAACTTGTTTCTTTTCTTTAAAAAATCATAACAAGTATTGGTTACTATACGATAAACCCATGTATAAAAGCTGCTGTCACCTCGAAAGCTTCCTAATGCATGATATATTTTTATAAACGCGTCCTGCGTTGCATCCTTTGCATCTTCTTCATTCCCTAATATTCTAAAGGCGATATTATATGCTTTGGTCTGATATTTTTCAATCAACTGCTCAAAGCATTCAATATCACCATCGATTGCACGTCTAAGAAGTATCTTTTCATCGGATGACATGACGAGTTCCTCCTACTGTCAAAATAAATACATAATATTATAACACAAATATTTACAGCTGATAAGATAATATGCTCAATGTAAAAGGAATGTAATATAAGGTCTCAGGTCTCTGGTATCAGGTATCCTGTTTAGGGATTAGGGAGATAAAAAATAAAAGATAAAAGATAATGGTTCAGTTAGAATTTGACGCAGTCAAATTCTTTCATTAACTGTTATTTATTATCTATTATCTTTTATCTATTTCACCGGACTTCGGACCACGGACCAAATACCCTAGACCAGAGACCTGAGACCTCTATTTATTAAACCTTCCGGTCAATTCGGCTTTAATATCTTCAATAGTTACGCCTTTCTCAGCCATTAAAACTAAAATATGGTATACCATATCAGATATTTCGTAAACCAGTTCATCTTTTCCCGGATTCTTTGAAGCAATAATGACTTCGCTGGCTTCCTCTCCTACTTTTTTAAGTATTTTGTCGATACCTTCCTTGAAAAGATAGTTTGTATAGGAACCTTCTTTTGGATTTTCTTTTCTTTCTTTGATTATATCTGCAATATGATAGATTATTTTATCATCAAAATTATTGTCATCTTCTATAATATGGCGATAAAAACAGCTTTTATTGCCGGTATGGCAGGCACTTCCCTCTTGGATAACTTCTATTAAGAGAGTGTCTTCATCACAGTCGTATGATATCTTTTTTACTGTCTGAAAATGGCCTGAAGTTTCACCCTTGTTCCACAGTTTCTGCCTGCTTCTGCTGTAAAACCAGGTTTTTCCGGTTTCTAAAGTCTTGTTGAAAGCTTCTTCATTCATATATGCCATCATCAATACTTCCTTTGATTGATAATCTTGGATAATGGCCGGAATAAGGCCTTCTTTATCATATTTAAGCTCCATAATTATCTTTCCTTCCATATTATTGGTATATAAATAATAATTTAATAGCAATTAAGTAAGTACTTAATAGTGATTAGTGATTAGTGATTAGTGATTAGGGGTTAGTGGTTAGGGCGAAGATAAAAGATAATGAATAACAGATAACAGTTAATGTGGATTTTCTTGCGAAAATCTTTTATCATTTTTTAGCTTTGCGAAGCAAAGGTCACCACAACTATTATCTTTTATTTTTTATCTATTATTTTGAGATTATGACGCATTTGCGTCATAATCTCATATGTACACCCTTCTCCACAAGGTATTTTTTCAATGTATTGATTTCGATTTCGCCGAAATGAAATACAGAGGCAGCAAGTGCAGCATCCGCTTTGCCCTCTTTCAAAACTTCTAAAAAATCTTCCTGTTTGCCCGCTCCGCCGGAAGCAATCACGGGAATATGGACCTTCATAGATACGATTTTATTAAGCTCGATATCATATCCATTTTTAACACCGTCTGCATCAATACTGTTTAATACTAATTCTCCGGCACCCAATTTTTCTCCTCTTACAGCCCATTCTACGGCGTCAATGCCTGTATCTACTCTTCCTCCATTAATAAATACATGCCAGCCTTCGCCTACTCTTTTTGCATCTATTGAAAGTACCACGCATTGACTTCCGAATTTCAGCGCAGCCTCCGTAATAATATTAGGATTCTGTACTGCCGCGGAATTTACAGATACCTTATCGGCTCCGGCACGCAGAACCTTGTTGAAATCGTCTATCGTACGAATACCTCCGCCAACTGTAAAAGGTATATATACCTCATATGCTGTTTTTTCAACAACATGAATAAAAATATCACGTGCTTCATTAGATGCTGTTATATCATAAAACACAAGCTCATCGGCTCCTGCCTCACTATAAAACTTAGCCAATTCAACGGGATCGGATACATCTTTTATATTATTAAACTTAGTTCCTTTGACAACACGTCCTTTATCCACATCCAGACAAGGAATAATTCTCTTAGCCAACATATCTATTCCTCCATTTTGCCGCTTATATCATTTAACGAAATGGCCCCTGTGTAAAGAGCTTTCCCTATAATAGCGCCATATAGCTGCATCTGCATCAATTTTTCAATATCATTCACACGAGATATACCGCCGGAAGCAATAATATCTATCGGAACTCCTTTATTCATATCGTCCAGTTCTTTAAAATTAGGACCTGCCAGCATCCCGTCCTTTGCAATATCAGTATAAATAAGGGTTTCAAGTCCATAGCCGGCTAATTCATTTGCCAGATCTATTGCCCTTATCTCGCTCACCTCTGTCCAACCGTTAACGGCCGCATAGCCATTTTTAGCGTCAATGGATACAGCTATTTTTCCTTTATATTTTTGTATCATTAATTTAGTAAAAGCTTTATCCTGCAAGGCACTGGTACCCAAAATAATTCTGGACACACCTAATTCCAGCATATCATAAATGGATTTTTCATTTCTGATACCGCCGCCTAATTGCAATGGAATAGTGATCACTTTCAAAATATTTTTTATAGCTTCCCTGCTAGCGAGAGGTCCCCTAA
>JAAYPU010000368.1 GCA_012519645.1 Clostridiales bacterium
CGGCTTAGTGTTAGGTTTTTTCATATCCATAGCTGAGCCGGACCTGCACATACTGGCAGATCAAGTTGAAATTGTTACATCAGGGTTGATCGATAAAGTTCATATAGTTGTGGTGGTATCAATAGGAATTGCTGTTATGGTATCTATAGGCTTTATAAGAATCGTATATAATTTAGCTTTATATAAAATATTGATGGCTGCATATGGATTTATATTCATATTGTCATTATTTTCATCGAAGGAATTTCTTGCAATAGCTTTTGATTCTTCAGGAGCTACGACAGGGGCGTTGGCTGTTCCTTTTATTCTTGCATTATCAATTGGTATTTCAGCATTGAAAAAGGATAGTAAAGCATCTGAAAAAGACAGCTTCGGGTTAATTGCCGTTGCATCTACAGGAGCTATAATAACGGTATTAATTATGGGCATTATTAGCGGGACGCGTAATTTGACTGGAAGCATTCCAAATGATGAATCTATGTACGGCTCTGTCTTGGGTCCGTTCTTGCATGAGATACCGATAGTTGCAGTTGAAATATTCTATGCATTGGCTCCTATTGTAATTATTTTTATTCTTGGAAATATAGCTGAATTTAAGCTCCCTAAAAAAACATTCAGAAGGATAGCAGTTGGTCTGATATTTACTTTTTTGGGACTGATAATATTTTTGGCAGGTGTAAATGCCGGCTTTATGGAGGCAGGCAGATTCGTAGGATACAAAGTTGCCTTATATGATAACAAGGGAATACTTCTTTTGGTAGGCTTCCTGTTAGGAGTGCTTACAATACTGGCTGAACCCGCTGTTCATGTTTTGACCCATCAGGTAGAGGGCGTAACCAGCGGATACATAAACAGAAAACTCATTTTGGCAGCACTATCACTTGGTGTCGGACTTGCTATTGCATTGTCCATGCTTAGAATAATAATACCTGAAATGCAATTGTGGCATTTTCTTTTGCCGGGATATTTTATAGCTGTTTTATTGACTTTTTTTGCGCCAAAGCTATTTGTAGGTATTGCATTTGACTCAGGAGGAGTTGCATCCGGACCGATGACAGCTACTTTCATACTTGCTTTTGCACGAGGAGCCGCCGAAGCTATAGAGGGAGCCAACGTTTTAATAGACGGATTCGGAATAATTGCTATGGTAGCGATGACTCCTATTATTACTTTGCAGATTTTAGGATTGATGTTTAGAAGAAAAAGCGAATTAAAAGGAGATGAACTGAATGTCGAATAATATCTTTAAGGAATCTGTGTTTGAGTTGATTTATGTAATTGTTAATTTTGGAATGGGGAGTAAAATATTACATAAAGCCAAAGAATATGGTCTTAAGGGTGGCACGATTTTACTGGGAAAAGGAACAATAAATAATGGTCTGTTAAATTTTCTGTCTCTATACGATGAAAGAAAAGAAATAGTATTGATGGCAGCTGACAGGGAAAAAGCTTTTAATACGCTTGATTTATTAGATGAAAAGTTTCACTTTGAAAAACCTAATCATGGCATAGCTTTTACAATAAGCGCATGCGGAATAGAAGGGTCAAGATGCTATAAATGTGAAGAATTAAAAGAAAAAGATGAGGTGAAGGAAACCATGTATCAGATGATCACTGTTATTGTCAATAAAGGAAGGGCAGAGGATGTAATAGATGCTGCAACCAAAGCTGGCTCAAAGGGAGGAACAATAATAAATGCACGAGGTTCCGGAATTCATGAACACAGCAAGCTATTTAATATAGAAATTGAACCTGAAAAAGAGGTAGTAATTATATTGTCAAAAAAAGAAACAACTTGTGATATTGTTAGTTCAATACGAGAAGGATTGGCTTTAGATGAGCCGGGAAACGGAATACTTTTCGTTCAGAACGTGAATACCATTCATGGCTTATATGAGTAATCAGGATCATTAAAAGCACCCTGA
>JAAYPU010000369.1 GCA_012519645.1 Clostridiales bacterium
AGCGATATTGATTTCATCCAAAATGACGATGTTAAACTCATCGGACTTGAGTATGCTCTCTATCTCTTTTAAACCTTCCTCCGCCGCTTCCTTATCCTCTTTACTAGGCTTAATAATAAAAGCATCTTTCCCATATTGTTTGATCGTCAAACCTTTTATTAAATCTCCTGCTTTTAGTTCACTGCAGTCCATGCCTTTGGCAAACTGTCCGAAAAAAACTTTCTTTCCGGCGCAGACTGCTCTCAATGCAAGGCCTAATGCTGCGGTGGTCTTTCCTTTTCCGTTCCCTGTATATACATGTACGTATCCTTTTTCCATTAACTCTTGCACCTCGCGTCAGGATTTATGATTTATGATTTATGATTTATGATTTAAGGAAGAAATTTTGCTTTCAGCTAAATTTCCTCCTTCACTAACCTCTAACCTCTAACCTCCAACCCCTAACCTCCAACCTCTAACCTCTACAATAATGCTCAGCATCACTCAAACATTTTCTTTAGGCTTTCCGAAAATGGCGGATATGCTATGCCCTTTTCAGTAATGATTGCCGTTATATATTTTGCGTCCGTCACATCAAAGGCAGGATTATATGTCTTAATGCCCTCCGGTGCCATTGGCCTTTCATACCACATTTTATAGATCTCTTCACCTGGTCTTTCTTCTATCTTTATTTCTTTTCCTGTCGGTGTTGCCATATCTATAGTGGATAAAGGTCCCAGTACATAAAAAGGTATTCCATACTCCCTAGCCAGAATAGCTACTCCTGATGTTCCTATTTTATTAGCTGTGTCACCATTTGAAGCAACCCTGTCACAGCCTACCAGTACAGCATCCACCCATCCGTTTTTCATAACAATGGATGCCATATTATCACATATCAAAGTTACATCAACACCAAATTTATTTAATTCCCATGAAGTTAATCGGGCACCCTGAAGCAATGGTCTGGTTTCATCTGCAAAGACCTTAAAATTGTATCCCTTTTCCTGACCTCTATAAATAGGAGATAACGCAGTCCCATATCTGCCAGTAGCCAAAGTTCCTGCATTGCAATGTGTAAGCAATCCCATGTTTGGCTTTAGTAAAGAAAGCCCGTTTTCTCCGATTTGCTCGCAAGTCCTGATATCTTCGTCCAATATTTTTTCAGATTCATGCAACAATGCTTTTTTTATGTCGGCAACAGATTTATCTTTATTATCTATCACGCACTTTTCCATTCTGTCCAGCGCCCAAAAAAGATTGACTGCCGTGGGCCGTGAAGAAGCAAGATACGCTTTATCTTCCATAAAAGCGTCATAGAAGGCTTGATAATCTTCTGTATCTACATTTTTTGCACACAAATAAATGCCAAAGGCGGCGGCTATCCCGATAGCCGGAGCACCGCGCACTTGCAATTTATATATAGCATCCCAGAATTCTTTTTTTGTTTTCAGATGCAAAAATTTTGTTTGATTTGGCAGCAAAGTCTGATCCAGTATTATTAATTCACTATTTTCATCGTCAATTGTTACTGTGTTTATAAAATCCAACATAGCTTTATATCCTCCTCATTCACTAAATTTCGGTACGCCTCCGGAATTGATTCCCATGGATTCTCGTATCTTTATAAGCTTTTCTACCTGTTCCCTATTGAGCAGATCTTCTTTTCCGATTCCCTTTGTATAATACATAATTTTAGCGTAATGCTCTAAGGATTCCATTCTGAACCATGCCTCAGTTATGTCTTTTCCCCATGTCAATGCTCCATGATTGGCAAGAAGCACGGCATTATAGTTTTTACAAAAAGGCGCAACAGAATCCGGTACTTCCTGTGTACTTGGCGTGGCATACGGTGCAATGGGTACAACGCCTAACATGACCACAGCTTCAGAAGTAATGGCTTTATCCAGAGGAATACCTGCAACGGCAAAGGAAGTTGCAAACGGAGGATGAGCATGTGTGACAGCCTGTACCTGTTCATTTTCTGCATAAACACGCAAGTGCATTTTTATCTCGGAAGAAGGTTTGAAACTTCCTTCTATTACCTCGCCCTTACTGTTTAATACTACATGCATATCCGGTGTCATGTATCCCTTTGATATCCCGGTAGGAGTGCAAAGGATTCTGTCCTTTCCGATCCTTATAGAAATATTCCCATCATTTGCTGCTATATAACCTCTCTCATACATTCGTCTTCCTATTTCACAAATAGCTTCTCTTGCTGCCGCTTCTTCCATAAAACAAACGTTACTTTCCATCCCTATTTCCTCCTGCGGAGACTTTTTAAGATAAGAAATAACAGATAAGAGATAAAAGTTTAGGAAACCTTTGCTTCGCAAAGCTATTATCTATTATATTTGATTTTCCTAAATAAAATCTACCTAAACTATTATCTGTTATCTATTATCTATAATTTGATAATTCTTCGGGCCCCTGACGCCTGACTTCGAACTGCGAACCACTAACAATTCCCTATTCCCTATTCCCTATTCC
>JAAYPU010000370.1 GCA_012519645.1 Clostridiales bacterium
CGAAATTGTTTCATATTTAAAATGACAAATTTATTGGGTTCTTTAGGGTCCGGGATAGAAATATAGGAGTAACCATAGGTACCGTAAAGCATGGAATGAAACAGAGCCTCCTGCCCGTCAAATTCTGCTACCAGAGTCCCTCCGTCAAAGCCGGCAATACCCATTACTTCTGATTTTACTTCGTATACTTTTGGAATACTCCCGGCAAGGAAATCACCTTCTAAGGGCAGGTCGTGCCCTTTGCTTTTATATGTAGAATCTTCCGAAGAAAATTCGCCGGATTTTTCATATTTACTCACGCCGACTAAAGTGGCATAAGCCTGTCTGCAGGAGCATTCCTCCAGCAGATAAAAATTCAATAATGTGGTATCTCCTGCAAAGCCGGTATATTCAAAGGATTCAAAATTCATTTCATAATGCTTTGCCGGATTCACTTCCAAAGTAGGTTTGACATTCAGGATGTATTCTTCCGCTGAATCTCTTGAAACTGCAATATACATACTCCCTCTGAATTCACGGCCTCTCACCATTGCATGAATATATTTATGAATACCCTCCTGTGCCAATTCCTTTGAAAAAACCACAGTTTTACAATGCGTAAAGTCAACCTCCTTGCTTATATAGGTATTTATCATATTAAGTCCCGCATAAATGGTAGGCGTTTCAACGGTGGTAATACTTGAGCCTTCGCCCTTACCTCCGCCTCCTTCACCTCCGCCGGAAGATATCTTTGATGGAATAGCAAACTGAAGTGTCATCTTAAGATAATTATTCTGTCCTTTATCAAAACCTACGGCAACGACGTAGGCTTTATCGTCTATTTCCTTTGAATCAAAACAGCCTGTTAAGCTGAGACATAAAAATAATAAAATGCATATTATTTTACCTTTCATTCGTTTGCCTCCTCATTCTTTTTAAGTTTCTTGATTGCATTGGCAAGAATAAGCAGAACTATAGGCAATAAAAAGGTAATCATCCAGGCAAAGTATCTGAAATAGCTTTCAAGCTTTATTGCAGAAGGCAAATTATGTGGGAAAAAGGCCATAGTATAAACCATGAGGGCAAATGGAAGAATCAAAGGTCTATAGTATTTAAGCTGAAAAGTTTTCTTGAAAACATAAGCAGTTAAAAACAAAAGAATACTTAAATGCAGCAATGCAGAAGCGACCCAAAAAATGATAAATACTGATTCAATTCTTTGAAAGAACCTTCCGAATTCCACTAATCTTGCAAGCTGATAGATTGGCAGAAAGCTTTCCGTGCCTGTTGGGTATTGGAAGATCAAAGAAAAGGCAAGAACGCCTATGAAAAAGAAGAAAGATGCAAATAAAATGCTCAAATATCCCACAGTTTTAAAATTCTTTTTAGTACGAATGAAGGGATATAAAAGGTATACTAAAAGAACGCCTGCAAACACGGAGATACGAGGTAAACCTTTAATAAATATTTCATATGGGCCGCTGCCCAACCAGGGTGTTATTCTTGATATATCGAAATACCTTGATGAGCCGGCGATGATTAAAAGGTATCCGACAGCAACAACGGGTACGATAATAGCACTGACTCTTACGATCGGCTCAAGTCCCATATAGGATGCCGCGATCATACCTAAGATGAAGAACATAAGGACAAAGCTTAAAGGAGAATGCGGTAATCCGATTATTTTTATATTTTCGCTGAATTCTCTTAGTATGACAGGGGTTATGTAAAGAAGGAAACCCATAATGATCATACCCACAATGATTCTTCCGGCTTTGCCCGCGACAAACTCACCTAAGTCAATAAGATCCTTACCTTCAAAATTTTCATAGAGCTTGACAATTATTACAAAAAGTATCAATGCGACAAGTGAAATATAAAGACTCAATATCCATGCTGCTGTCCATGCAGTTTCCATCATTATACGAGGATAGTTTAGAAAAAGTTGCGTTGTGATCAATATAATTGTGATACAAGTTGCTTCAAAGCTTCCAAAAACAATTTTATGCTTCATTTTGGTCTCCTCCCTTTTTTGGGAAATCTTCTATCCATTTTCGGCTTACTTTAGGTTGTTTTTTTTCTTTTTGAGTATTTAAGTAATCTGCTCTTCGTTCTTGTTTCCATATGGGCAGTCTAAAGATACGCTCACTGCCTTTTTTGGAAGACGTCTTTGGCCCAAAAGGAACACTTGCAGGTATACCGAAAGATTTTGATTGAACAAACATAAGGCTTTGAAGAAACAGACCTACTGTAATTCCAAGAAATCCCGACAGTGCACCTAAAAAAATATAACCAAATCTAAAAACTCGAAAGGTGAAGCCTAATGAAAAATTCGGAATTGCAAAAGAACCAATTCCTGTCACCGCAACGATTATAATGAGAATAGGGCTTGCAATATTTGCGGCTACAGCCGCTTGTCCAAGTATCAAAGCACCAATAATACCAAGAGTCGGACCGATAGGTCCGGGGATCCTTATACCTGCTTCACGAATAAGTTCGAACATAACCTCCATTAGCAGCAATTCCACAACAGACGGAAATGGCACTTGTTCTCTTGATGCTTCGATAGCAAAAACCAAATCTGTAGGTATCATTTCCTGATGGAAATTTGTAATAGCAATATAAATCCCGGGTAATAACAAGGATAATAAAACGCCAAGATACCTGACCAGCCGGATAAGATGGACATAAGGATATCGAATATAGGCATCCTCCGGAGAATGGAAAAGCTCCAGCAAGGTGACAGGGGCTACTAAGGCAAAGGGACTTCCGTTCATTATGACAGCTATTTTTCCGTTTGCAATATGTGCGGCAACATTGTCCGGCCGTTCTGTTGCCATTAGCTGCGGAACCAAAGAATAGCTGCTTTCTTCCAATAACTGCTCTAACTCACCGGAGTCAATAAGATAATCTATATTTATATTTTCAAGTCTGCGTCGTACTTCAGCTACTAAGAATTCATTTGTGATATCCTTTATATAAAGCAAAGAGCAGGCTGTTTTGCTTCTTTTACCCACAGTAAAATCTTCAACGATCAGTTTTTCATCTTTTATTATCTTTCTGACAAGCGCAGTGTTGATACGTAATACTTCCGTAAACCCTTCCTGGGGACCCCTCAGGATTTGTTCACTATTAGGTCTTTCGACGGACCGATGTTCCCATCCTTTTACATCACAGGCAAAAGCAATATCAATACCATCTATGAAAATGCCGCAGCCGCCGAAATTAATTTCATTAATTACATCTTCGTATTTTTCTGAAACCTTCACTTGATTTTGCGGGAGGATGTGGTTTTTCACAAAGTCCGCAATATTTTTCTCGTCTCCCTTTATATCTATGTTGGATAAGAGCATCAGAGGCTGCAATATTGCGCTGTTTATAACATCCCGGTCTGTCATCCCATCATAAAACAAGATGAAGGCGGGAATAGTTTTGTCTTTTACAACAATGTCAAATTCTCTTAAAACGATGTCTCCGTTTATTGGGATACTGTAGGTGCGTTTCATATATTTTAAATTTTCTGTGAGTTTTTTGCTTATTTTTGCTTTATCTTTATCCGAATCGGTATCCTCATATTTATTCGAATCGTCAGGTTTTGTATTGTCGTTACTATCATGATCAGGTTGTTTTTCGTCGCAGGCATTTTCCAATAAAATAAACTGTTCTATTGGTTTAGGCTCTTTAAAAGTAAACAGATTTTTAATAGAAGCTATATACTTATTCAATGCTGTCTCTCCTCATACTTATATGTTCATATAGTAAAAACCTGAATATAATTAAAATCATACTTTAGTATTTCATTATCCCGGAATTATATGCAGAAGTGGAAAATCATAGAGCGTCTGAAGTAATTTTTGGAATAGCCAAATGAATGTTTACTTTTTTCTTTGAAAGGACATTGATTAAAGGATATACTATGATTATAAATTTATGGAGTCGGGAGGATGTTAAATGAAGCTTGTATCATGGAATGTAAATGGATTGCGTGCTTGTTTAGATAAGGGATTTATGGACTATTTCTATGAAGAGGATGCAGATATTTTTTGTATTCAAGAGACAAAGCTCCAAGAAGGGAAAATAGATTTTGATGCTGACGGATATCATCAGTATTTTAATTATGCTGAAAAAAAGGGCTATTCGGGAACAGCTGTTTTTAGCAAAAGAGAACCTTTGTCCGTGCAATATGGTATGGGTATGGAAAAACACGATAAAGAAGGCCGCATAATAACCTTGGAATTCGATGAATTTTATTTAATGACGGTATATACACCCAATGCGCAAAGAGAACTTGCAAGACTTGATTATAGAATGGAATGGGATGACTGTTTCAGAAGCTACTTGAAAGCATTGGACAGTAAAAAACCTATTATTATTTGTGGTGATATGAATGTAGCTCACAAAGAAATAGATTTGAAAAATCCAAAATCCAACCGCAGGAATGCCGGCTTCACGGATGAAGAGCGTGATAAAATGTCTTTGCTTCTTGAGACAGGCTTTGTGGATACATATAGATATTTTTTCCCTGATAAAGAAAACGCTTATACATGGTGGTCTTATATGTTTAAGGCACGGGAGAAAAATGTGGGGTGGAGGATAGACTATTTTATAGTATCGCAAAGATTGGTACCGTATTTAGAAGAAGCGGATATTCATCATCATATAATGGGGAGTGACCATTGTCCCGTAATGTTGAAAATAAATATATGATCGAATTTCATAGATGAAATTCCATTAAACTTAAAACCGGCATCAGTTTATAGAGTATAGAGTATCGATGTCATTGCGAGCGAAGCGTGGCAATCCCAAAACCATGAACTACGAACCTCAATCAACGAACAATTCCCTATACCCTATACCCTATTCCCTGATGCACGATACACGTACACTGTATTATTGTCAATTATCAATTGTTAATTTATTTTTCAGTTATTTATGATATAATATCTATCACTTAAAACAGGAACTAATTCAATACAGTTTTTAGAAGATATATAATTAATAAAAATCTTTAGGGAGGTGGAGATAGTATGATGGAAAAAAGAATTATTTTTTCGGAAAAAGAAAATATAAATATCGATACATGGAGTCAGTTGGCAGAGAAATGCAGTCGCATAGATCCTGAGTTATATGATAAATACGAAGTAAAAAGAGGCTTAAGAGACATCAGCGGGAGAGGTGTTTTGGCAGGATTAACTGAAATCGGGGAAGTTCATTCTTATATTATTGATGAAAATGAAATGATCCCTGTTCCGGGAAGACTCTTATACAGAGGAATCGATATCGTCGATTTAGTTGACGGATTCATAAATGAAAAACGTTTTGGATTTGAAGAAACATGCTTTCTGCTTCTTTTTGGGAAGCTGCCTAATAGGAACGAATTAGAGGAATTTGAAAACACCATGGGAAGATACAGAAATCTTCCGGAGGAATTCATCAGAGATATGATTATGACTTTTCCAAGTAAGGACATCATGAATGTACTTTCAAGAAGTGTATTGACTCTATATAGTTATGATGATAGTGCAGATGATTATTCGGTAAAAAATGTTTTGCGCCAATGCTTGCAGATGATAGCGTATTTCCCCTTGCTTGCTGTATATGGTTATCAAGCTTTGCAGCACTACCACGGAAGCAATAGTCTTATCATTCATAGACCGAGAACAGACCTAAGCACGGCGGAGAATTTTTTACATATGCTTAGGCCGGACAGTTCTTATACTCATTTGGAAGCTGCTTTATTGGATTTAGCTCTGGTACTGCACGCGGAGCATGGCGGAGGGAATAACTCTACATTTGTTACACATGTGGCAACATCTTCAGGGACAGATACCTACTCCGTTATGGCGGCAGCTTTAGGGTGCTTAAAAGGACCGCGGCATGGGGGAGCAAATATCAAAGTAGTGAAGATGTTAGAGAATATAAAGGAAGAAGTAAAAGATTGGAATGATGAAGAAGAAATAAGCGGCTATCTTAACAAAATACTGAATAAACAGGCTTTTGACAAATCGGGGCTTATTTATGGAGTAGGTCATGCGGTATATTCTATTTCAGACCCTCGTGCTGTAATATTCAAAAGCTATGTAGAGAAGCTGGCAAAAGCAAAAGGATTTGAAGAAGAATTCAATCTTTATTCAAAGATAGAGAAGCTTGCCCCTGAGGTAATAGCAAAATCACGTAAAATGTATAAAGGTGTCAGTATAAATGTTGACTTTTATTCCGGTTTTGTATATAAGATGCTTAATATTCCGATGGAATTATATACTCCGATTTTTGCTATAGCCAGAATAGTTGGATGGAGTGCACATCGTATAGAAGAAATTGTAAACGAAGGGAAGATCATTCGTCCGGCTTATAAAAGCATTGCCCCAAGGAGGGAGTATTTACCTATCGAAGATAGGTAAATTGAGGAAATTATATAAATTAAATTTCCTCAAACTGAAAACTGAAAACTGAAAACTGAAA
>JAAYPU010000036.1 GCA_012519645.1 Clostridiales bacterium
ATGCAAGGAAATCATGAATTTTATTCTTAGATTTCTACTGCTAACTGAAAGATAAGGAAGAAATTTGTTTGAGCAAATTTCAACATCAAATTTTATTTTTTATTGTTAAATATAATTTTTATAGAGTATTTTAGACTATAAGAAGCAAAGTCAACCTAAACTATCAGTTTTCAGTTAATTTAATCACTTTCTCTCTTCTCTATGTTCAAATATAAACCATACACCATAAACCATAAACCAAATTAAAAAAACACTGCTCCGAAGGGGCATGTGTTTTTTGTTTTTTATTGGGTATTAAAAAGGCAGGATAAATTTGCCTATATTATGTTATTTGTAGCTGAGGATACGGATTGATATATAACTCTATATTATAATACGTTGTATGAAAAAAATGATATTATTTCAAGGAGGATTTACTAATGAGCATGTTTTGTTATCAATGTCAGGAAGCTGCCAAAGGAAGGGGATGTGATTATTTAGGTATTTGCGGTAAAACACCGGAAGTCGCAAATTTACAGGATTTACTGCTGTATACCGTAAAAGGCATCTCTGAAATAGTCGTGAAAGGCAATCTGGATGTACCAGCCCTTGGAGATATTAATGAGATAGTTCTGGACAGCTTATTTAAAACAATTACAAACGCAAATTTTGATCAGGAGGCTATTAAAGCACAAATAGTCAAGAATATTGAGGTTAGAGATAAACTGGCTGAAAAGGTCGGCGCTGAGCTCTCAGATGCGGCTACTTTTAGGGTAAATACCGATGCGGAAATGGAAGCGAAGGCTGCTGCTGTTGGTGTTTTAACAACCGAAAATGAAGATATAAGATCGTTAAGAGAGCTTATTACATATGGAATTAAGGGATTGGCTGCATATACGCATCATGCATTGAATCTTGGTAAAGAAGATAATAGTCTTTATGCTTTCGTATATGAAGCAATGGCGGCAACATTGGATGATTCCTTAAATGCAGATGATTTGGTTGCATTGACACTTAAAACAGGTGAGTATGGTGTAAAGGCTATGGCACTTTTAGATGAAGCAAATACCACTGCTTATGGCAACCCGGAGTTGACAAAGGTCAATATTGGTGTGCGCAATAATCCTGCCATTCTTATTTCGGGGCATGATTTAAATGATCTGGAAATGCTATTAGAGCAAACCAGAGGTACAGGAGTGGACGTTTATACCCATGGCGAAATGCTTCCGGCAAATTATTATCCTGCGTTTAAAAAATACGATAATCTGGTAGGAAATTATGGAAATGCATGGTGGCAGCAAAAAGAGGAATTTGCGACATTTAACGGACCAATACTCTTTACAACAAACTGTATAGTACCGCCAAAGGATGGTATGGAATCCAGAATATTTACTACAGGTTCTGCAGGATATCCGGGATCTAAACATATTAAAGCGGACGAATCAGGCAAAAAAGATTTTTCGGAGATAATCGAACTTGCAAAGAAATTGCCTCCTCCTGCAGAAATTGAAAGAGGAGAAATAATAGGCGGATTTGCTCATGCTCAAGTCTTTGCCCTTGCGGATAAAGTTGTAGATGCCGTAAAATCCGGTTCTATAAAAAAATTCTTTGTTATGGCAGGCTGTGACGGAAGGATGAGGAACAGGGATTATTATACGGAGTTTGCAAAAAATCTGCCTGAGGACACAGTAATTTTAACAGCAGGATGTGCAAAATATCGATATAATAAATTGCCCTTAGGTGATATAAACGGTATCCCGAGAGTTCTGGATGCCGGTCAGTGTAATGATTCCTATTCCTTGGCAGTGGTAGCTATGAAATTAAAAGAAATATTTGAACTAAATGATATCAACGAGCTGCCTATCGCATATAATATTGCATGGTATGAACAAAAAGCAGTTATTGTACTCCTTGCATTGCTGTATTTAGGGATTAAGAATATTCATTTAGGGCCGACTCTTCCGGCATTCTTGTCACCGAATGTTGCAAAGGTTTTGGTAGATACCTTTGGTATTTCCGGGATCGGCACTGTTGAAGAAGATATAAAAATGTTCATGTCTTAAAAGTATATGGGGGACGGAGCAATTTTGTCACATTTCTTGGAATGTGACAAAATTGTCCCCACTTATCTAACTATAACAATCTTATTATGCCGCAAGCAAGGCGTTTGCCGGCGCCACCTGCCGGTTGTGTTCTATAATCATCCGGGTTCTGATGAATTATTATTGATTTTCCAATAACATCCTCCACACTGAATCTGTCCGTAAAAAAACATATATTTGCATAACCGTTATTTGAAAATAGGACGGGAAAGTCTCCCGCGTGATTTCCGTGTGGCTGACTATCAGGATTCCAATGTCCTCCTGCGGCTTGAAATGGGTCGTTCGTGTCTCCTGTTTCGCAGCTGCCGTTTTCATGTATATGAAAACCA
>JAAYPU010000371.1 GCA_012519645.1 Clostridiales bacterium
AGTTCCCTTTACGGTAATTGTATTTTTAACTGTTTCTTCTGCATAAGCATCTTTTGGTATATCAAAAATATTTCCTATAAAGATGCCAAACAGCAATGTGCAAATAGCTAAGATGGTTATAATTTGTTTTTTCATACTCTCTCTTTCCTTTCTTTTTTATTATTTGACAGTAATTTTATAATAGTAGTTCCCCTTAATTTTAAAAAATAATTTATACTAATTATTATTTTTCCTTTTATTTGGGTAAATTGTTTAATATAATACAATATAATAAATACCTCGTTTTGAGCAAAAAAAACATTGAAAAGTGAATTATTATGGAGGATGGATATGAAAAAAGGAGTCATTATCTTGATTATTATAGTAGTAATAGTTGCAGCTGTAATTATGGGTGCAATAGGGAGCTATAATAGATTGGTTTCATTAGAGGAAAATGTAAATAATAAATGGAGTCAAGTGGAAAATAATCTCCAAAGAAGAGCAGATCTGATCCCAAATCTTGTTGAGACAGTCAGAGGCTTCGCTATTCATGAGCAGGATGCAATAAAAGCAGTGGCTGATGCAAGAGCAAAATTGGGAGGCAACATTTCGGCCGAGCAAAGAATGGAAGTAGAAAACGAATTATCAGGAGCCTTATCACGATTGCTTGTGGTTGTTGAAAACTATCCTAATCTTAAAGCTGATGCTAATTTCCGCCAGCTGTCAGACGAACTTGCGGGAACAGAAAATCGAATAGCAGTAGCACGCAAGGATTACAATGATTCTGTAACAGAATACAGAAGAGTTATACGTTCGTTTCCGACTGTTATTTTTGCTAGTTTGTTAGGCTTTGAGCAGAAAGCTTATTTTGAAGCTGCTCCCGGTGCTGAAAATGTACCTCAAGTAGATTTCACAAACAACAAATAGGGAATGATGATGATGAATAAATTAAAATTGATTCTGCTGTCAAGTTTATTATGTTTGCTTTTCACCGTGCAGGCATGGGCAGAACCGCCTGTACCGGCTAAGCCGCAGGAAAATAGTTATATCTTTGATTACGGTGATATTATAGAAGCAGCTGATGAAGAAGAAATGCGTGCTGTCAGTGCCGCGATTGAAAAAGCCAGCGGTGCTGAAATTGTGGTGGTAACGGTAGAAAATTTAGGAGGATATCCTATAGAGGATTATGCCATTACTCTTTTCAGGAATTGGGGAATAGGGTCGGCAGAAGACAATAACGGTGTACTTTTGCTGATCAACAAAGAAAATGTTTTGGCCGGTAAAAGCGGAAGAGTCCGCATTGAAGTGGGTTATGGACTGGAAGGCGCCATCCCGGATAGCAAAGAAGGAAGGATATTGGATGACTTGGTCCTGCCGCCATGGGATGAAGGTTTGTATAGTGTGGGTATAATCCAAGGTTATATGGCACTAGCTGCTGCAGTGGCGGAAGAATATGAATTGACCATTGATAAGGATGAAGCATTAAAGCAGTTAGAATACTATAAAATGGACGATGCAGATGCTTATGATGAAGGATTTCCGCTTTCGCTTATTGCAGCCATAATAATTCTGATCATAGTATTCAATATTATTAATAAAAATAATAGAGGCGGCGGAGGCGGATATAGAACACGAACACCTACTTTCTGGGGCCCTTACGGCGGTGGAGGCTTCAAAGGAGGAGGCGGCTTCAGAGGGGGCGGCTTTGGCGGCGGAGGTGGCTTCGGAGGCTTCGGCGGAGGGTCATCCGGCGGCGGCGGAGCAAGCAGGTGATGGCTACGCCAAATTAAGAATTAAGAATGAATACTTACGGAAGGATTTTGCATCGGCAAAATCCTTCTTTAACTTTCATCTGTAAAACGATAGTTGAGCAATAGTTGAACAATAGTAATTAATTAATATTTAAGATTTATGATTTAAGATTGAAAGAAGAAATTTATCGGCTTCGTAATCCAAAACATGTTTTGGACTTCGCGATTCCTGACATTATTAGTAATCTTCGAATTATAAATTCGAGATTCCTTTGCATAAGTTCGCCATCAATTCATTTTCATGAATTGGACGGGCTAAGCTCTGTTGTCAGTTGTTTGGATGTAGATTTTGTGTTAATAAAACACAAAATCATCCTTAACTATTAGTTCTTAGTTCTCAGTTCTTAGTTCTCCTAACCACTAATCACTAACCACTAATCACTAACCACTAATCACTAATCACTTTTATATTGACAGGTAATTTATTCTCTGCTTTAATAAATAAGGTTAATATATAAAATAAAAATTTAATATGGATAGAAGGCGAACATAATAAATTGCAAGCTATAATACTATTGATTATTTCTAATATCTTTATGACCTTTGCTTGGTATGGGCATTTAAAATACAAACATGTTGCATTGCCTATAGTAATTATTACGAGCTGGCTTATTGCTTTCATTGAGTATTGTTTTCAGGTTCCTGCTAACAGAATAGGAAGTGAATACTTTACAGCGGCTCAATTAAAAATTTTACAGGAGGTCATAACACTTACAGTTTTTGCTTTTTTCTCTGTGATATATCTTAAAGAAGGCTTTAAATGGAATTTTGCCTTGTCGTTTTTATTCATCTTAGGTGCAGTCTTCTTTGCCTTTAAAAAATTTTAAAATAAAAAAATCCTGATACGCAGGATTTTTTTATTCGGTCATAAAGCTTTATTCCTAAATCATAAATATATTTTCTTTATTCTCACAACTAAATTCTATATAATAAAAATATAAGTTGTGCGGAGGAAAAGAGGATGGAAATCAGAGAAATAAAATGGGCTGAAATAAATTTGGATTATCTTATTCATAATATTAAGGAGATTCGCAGGCATGTAGGCAATGATACTAAAATAGCGGCAGTTGTGAAAGCCAATGCATATGGGCATGGTGTATTGGAAATAGCAGGTGCTTTATTAGAGAACGGAGCGGATTTGCTTGCGGTATCATCCATTAACGAGGCAGTTGAAATAAGAAAAAAATATCCCAAGGCTCAAACTCTTGTTTTGGGATATACCGCCACGGAAAATATAGATGAGGCTATAAGATATGGGGTTATACAAACGATTTATTCATATGAGCAGGGAGTAAAATACTCCGAAGCATCCGAAAAAATCGGCATGGGAATCAGTTTTCACATAAAAGTGGATACGGGAATGAACAGAATAGGATTTCAGATGAATGATAGATCCATAGAAGAAATTAAAAAAATATCTCAATTGCCGAATGTTAAAATCAATGGTATTTTTTCTCATTTTGCAGCTTCAGATGAGAAAGATAAAAGCTTTTCTTATTTACAGTACCAACGATTCCTGGATTTCATAGAAGCTCTGAAGAAAAACGGAGTAAAGATACCTATTCGCCATATTTCAAACAGTGCGGCTCTTATGGATCTGCCTGATATGAATATGGATATGGTGCGGCCGGGTATCATATTATACGGACTGTATCCTTCGGATGATGTCAATAAAGAAGTACTTGACCTGAAACCTGTAATGTCTCTTAAAACGAGAGTCTCACACATAAAGACATTGATGGAGGATGGAGGCATAAGCTATGGCCTTAAATATACAGGCAAAAAAGGGGAAAAAATAGCTACTATTCCAATAGGGTATGCAGACGGTTATACCAGACTGTTAAGCAACAAAAGCGAGGTGCTCATAAGAGGCCAGCGCGCGCCTGTTATTGGTACTATATGTATGGACCAATGCATGGTTGATGTTTCTAAAATAGAAGGTGTTGAGCCGGGTGATGTGGTTACTCTTTTTGGAAGTGATGGAGAGAATCAGCTATCTGTAGAAGAAGTCGCCCGAAAAATGGGAACCATAAACTATGAAGTTATATGTATGGTTGGAAGACGCGTTCCGCGAGTCTATATCCAAAATGGTAAAATTATAAATATTGTGGATTACCTAAAATAAGGTTGCAGGTCTCTGGTGTCTGGAAAGTGATTAGTAATTAGTGAAATGTAGAAATTTGCATAAAGCAAATTTCCTCCATAACTATTAGTTGGCAGTAGAAATCTATGAATAAAATTCATGATTTCCTTGCATAAGTTCGCCAACTATTTGTTTCACAAATAGGGCGAGCTAAGATTAGTTATCAGTTATTAGTTAACAGAGGGGGGGAAGCAATGAACGAATACATACTTTCCTTAGACCAAGGTACTACGAGCTCCAGAGCAATTCTGTTTGATACGAACAGCAATATTATTGCCATTGATCAAAAAGAATTGACGCAGATATATCCAAAACAAGGATGGGTGGAGCATGACCCTGTGGAGATATTAAATACCCAGCTTGAAACCATAAAAGGTGTTCTTGAAAAAAGCGGCGTTACTGTAAAAAAAATCAAAGCGATCGGTGTTACAAATCAAAGAGAAACAACCGTATTATGGGATAAAAATACCGGAATTCCAGTATATAATGCGATTGTATGGCAGTGCAAAAGAACATCGGATATGTGTGAGGAAATAAAAAAAAGTTCATTAAATAGCTATATAGAGGAAAACACAGGACTTGTAGTGGATTCATACTTTTCGGCAACAAAGATAAAATGGATTTTAGATAATATACCGGATGCAAGGGAAAAAGCACATAACGGGCAGCTGATTTTCGGCACAATAGATACATGGCTTATTTGGAATCTTACTAATAAAAAGGTTCATGCAACAGATTATTCCAATGCGTCTCGGACAATGCTCTATAATATAAAAAATCTTTGCTGGGATGAAACGATTTTGACAGCATTGGATATTCCGAGTAATATACTGCCTGAAGTAAAGCAGTCCAGCGGCGTATTCGGGTATACTGACCATAAAGTGTTTGACGATGTAATTATACCTATTTCCGGTGTTGCAGGAGACCAACAGGCGGCATTGTTCGGACAGGCATGCTTTAAGGAAGGAACAGTTAAAAATACATATGGCACCGGTTGTTTTATTCTAATGAATACCGGCAACAAGTTAATAAAATCTCAAAATAAATTAGTCACCACTATTGCATGGGCTATCGATAACGAAGTGGAATATGCGCTGGAAGGAAGTGTTTTTATTGCAGGGGCTGTTATACAATGGCTCAGGGATGAGCTTGGAATAATCAGCCGTGCTGAGGAAAGTGAAATTTGTGCCTCTTCAGTAGCTGATTCAAACGGGATCTACATTGTACCTGCTTTTGTAGGTTTGGGTGCGCCTTATTGGAATATGCACTGTCGGGGAAGCATACACGGGCTGACAAGAGGAAGCAACAGAAACCATATCGTTCGTGCTGCATTGGAATCCATCGCTTTCCAGACCAAAGATGTATTAAACGCGATGGAAAAAGATGCGAAAATGAAGGTCAGGACTTTAAAAGTCGACGGAGGCGCTGCAAACAATAATTTTTTAATGCAATTTCAATCAGATATATTGGATGTTGATGTTGAAAGGCCGAAAATATTAGAAAGCACAGCTTTAGGAGCCGCATATCTTGCAGGCCTGGGCATAGGGATCTGGAAAAATAAAAATGAAATAAAATCAAACAGAAAAGTGGAAAAAATATTTAAGAGTACAATGGCTGCCGATGAGAGAAACAAGCTGTTTGCGGGTTGGCAGGAAGCGGTAAGAAAAACAATAGGAGAATGAATTATGATAGATAATATTATATTTTGGATTTTTATAATATTGATTTTATATATTGCTTACAGGAAAGCCGATAAAATGATTAAAACTATGGATGCAGTCGATAAACAGCAACAGAAGGAAGCCGGAGATACGGACGAAGATGCTTAGGAATAATTTGTAATATAAAAGTAGTTATAAAAATGGTAAAATAATGGTATAATTTTCTTTGAACGAAAATGAAGGAGAACAATTATATGTTTAAACGAATGATATCATTATCAATAATGATTATTTTGATTTTCTCGACATCTGTTGTTTCGGCAGAAGTCGGATATGAAGCAGAAGTGAAAGTATATGATAAAGGTTTATATATTAATAGTGAAAAAATAATAAACTACCATTCTTTATATCCCTATTTTATATACAATGATATTCTGTATTTGCCTTTAACTGTTCAAAATAGTCATATATTAGGATTTGTACTTAAATGGGATGAAGAAACCAGAACAATCACCGTTACTTCTGACGAATCAACCCGTGACAACTATAAGGAACCGTGGATGAAGCATGATTGGAAAACCATAGAAGTGCATAAATCGGATATAAAAGTAATAATAAATGATAAAGAGTATATCCCTAAAGAATTTCCTGTTTTTGAATTCAATTATATCGCTTATGTGCCGTTGACATTTTCTGTAGTGCATGATTATTTTGGATGGGATTTATACTATAATCCTTTTACGGGCATCTATATTTCATCTGAAGAGGGTGTGAGTGCTTTAAGTACCTTTGATGAATATGCTTTTGAATATGACAAAGCCTTAGCAGAGTATGCCAGAAGCATCAATTCAGAATTAAGTGAAGAAGATGCATTGAATTTAATAATGCTTATTAAAGAAAAGTGTGCATTATATGATATGGATGAGCTGCTGATATTTGCAACTATATGGCAGGAGAGTAATTTTAATTCTAAAGATTATTATCAAGGTGCCATTGGATTAATGCAGATAATGAAGAGTACCGGAGCAAGTGCAGGGCTTACACCTGAAATGCTTTATGATCCTGAAATAAATGTTGATTTTGGGGTTAGATATTTAAAGGATAAGCTCGACACCTACAAAGGAAGCGAAGAATTAGCGCTTTCGGCATATAATCAAGGTATTACCCGTGTAAACAGAGGAAATTATTCTACGAGATATTACAACAATGTAATGGCTAAAAAAGCAAAAGTCGAAGCATATTTATCGGAAAAAGGTTTTATAAGCCCTGGTGGAGTAGAACAGGTTAATTCAGACAAAGCCGAACAATAAATTACATAAACAATATATTTATACGGAGGATTGTGTATGAAATACAGTCCTTTCTTTTTTTCATTTGCCTTTTTGTAAATTAATTGATATCATTTTGTTAGAGGTCTGAAACAATATGTTCCTTCGGAACAACGTGAATATGCTCCTGCGGAGCAGTGTAAGTATAAATATAAATAGGTGATTTACAAAATGTAAGTGTGAGTAGAAAATTTAAGATTTAAGATTTATGATTTAAGATTGAAGGAATAAATTTTGCTTTGGCAAAATTTCCTCATTATCTTTCCGTTGTCAGTTTTCAGTTTTCAGTTCGAAACCGGACACCAGGTACCAGAGACCTGAGACCTTAATTATAAGTTTTTAGTTAATATTGGGAGGCTTTAAAATGAGTAATGTAAAAAGGATATATGTTCAGAAAAAAGAAGGTTTTGATATAGAAGCAAAAGGGTTATATGAGGATCTTGTGCAGACCTTGAATCCTAAAGGTTTGGAAAATGTAAGGATCATTAACAGATATGATATCGAAGGCATAGATGAATTTACCTATGAGAAAGCACGCTATACCATTTTTGCCGAATCAACGGTTGATAATGCCTATGATGAGAATATTCGGTTGCCTGAAAACTGCAGTTTTTTTGCAGTTGAGTATTTGCCGGGACAATACGACCAACGAGCGGATTCCGCTGCTCAATGCGTCCAGATTCTAAGCAAGAAGGACAAACCTATTGTAAAATCTGCAAAGCTTATAGTTTTGGAAGGGCAGATTTCTGATGAAGATTTAAATAAAATTAAGAATTACTGCATCAATCCGGTAGATTCGCGTGAAGCTGAGCTTGAAAAGCCTGAAAATCTTACAACTGAGATGCAAATGCCTCCTGATGTTCAAATTATGGACAAATTTATAACCATGAGTGAACCGGAACTGGAAGAATTCCGGACTAAAATGCAGTTTGCAATGAGTAACGATGATATTAAATTTGTTCAAAAATATTTTAAAGAAGATGAAAATAGAAATCCGACAATTACGGAATTAAAAGTTATCGATACCTATTGGTCCGATCATTGCAGGCATACAACATTTTTAACCGAGATTACTGAAGTGCAGTTTGATGAAGGAAAATATGCCGGTATTATTCAGGATGCTTACGGAGAGTATTTGAAAATAAGAGAAGAAATATATAAGGACAAGCAAAAACCCATATCTTTAATGGACATGGCAGTTGCCGGAATGAAATATTTGAAAATGCAGGGAAAGCTTCAGGATCTGGATGAATCTGAAGAAATCAATGCCTGTAGTATTCGTGTGAAAGCTGATATTTCAGGAAAAGAAGAAGAATGGCTTGTTATGTTTAAAAACGAAACACATAACCATCCTACTGAGATAGAGCCCTTCGGCGGGGCCGCAACGTGCCTGGGCGGTGCAATCAGGGATCCTCTTTCCGGCCGTACGTATGTATACCAGGCAATGCGTGTGACAGGCAGCGGCGATCCAAGGACAAAAATAGAAGATACCTTGCCGGGTAAGCTTCCTCAAAGGAAGATCACTACGGAGGCAGCACATGGATACAGCTCATATGGAAATCAAATAGGTCTTTCAACAGGGCAAGTCTCAGAAGTTTATGATGAAGGCTTTGTGGCAAAGAGGATGGAGGTAGGCGCTGTTATTGCGGCTGCACCTAAGGGAAATATTGTTCGAGTGAAACCTCAAAAAGGAGACTGCGTTATATTGGTCGGCGGAAGAACGGGCAGAGACGGCTGCGGTGGTGCTACGGGTTCTTCTAAAGAGCATTCGGAAGAATCCATATTGACTTGCGGACCGGAAGTCCAGAAAGGAAATCCGCCTACGGAAAGAAATATTCAACGTCTGTTCAGGAGGAAAGAAGCGGCTGTACTCATTAAGAAATGTAATGACTTTGGTGCAGGCGGTGTAGCTGTTGCTGTCGGTGAATTAGCTGACAGTCTTGAGGTCAATTTAGATTTGATTCTTAAAAAATATGAAGGCTTGGATGGAACGGAATTAGCTATATCTGAATCTCAGGAGAGGATGGCTGTAGTAGTTTCAAAGGATGACACGGATAAATTTATAAAATATGCGGATGAGGAAAACTTAGAAGCCGTCAATATAGCTAAAATCACAGATGACGGCCGATTTAAGATGTTGTGGCGGGGCAAATACATTTTGGATTTAAGCCGGGATTTTCTTAATACAAATGGTGTTCAACAAAGAATGAAGGTGAATGTTAAGGAACCTCTTGAGGAAGAAAGCTATTTTAAACAATCAATAAAATTGCAGGGTACGGTTAAAGATTTATGGCTTGAGAATATTCAAGACTTGAATATTGCAAGTCAAAAAGGTCTTGTTGAGAGATTTGACAGCACCATAGGAGCGGGAACGATACTTATGCCTTTAGGCGGAAGATACCAGCTGACACCTGCAGAGGGTATGGCTGCCAAATTGCCTGTATTAGAAGGTGATACAACTACCGCAACTTTAATGACCTATGGATATAACCCGAAAATATCCAAATGGAGTCCTTTTCACGGCGCATTATATGCTGTTGTTGAATCTGCGGCTAAGATTACGGCAATGGGCGGCGATTACTCGTCAATACGATTGAGCTTTCAAGAGTACTTTGAAAAGCTCGGGCAAGATCCGCGCAGGTGGGGAAAACCTTTCTCAGCATTACTGGGCGCTCTGAAAGCGCAAAAAGAACTGGAGATTCCTGCAATAGGAGGGAAAGACAGCATGTCCGGTACCTTTATGGATTTAGATGTACCGCCAACGCTTATTTCATTTGCAGTCAACACGGCAAATGTTAAAGATATTATCTCACCTGAGTTTAAAAAATGCGGCAGCCGGATCATTTATGTCTATACGGGAAGAGATGATAATGAAATCATTGATTTTGAAGAATTTAAAATAAATATGAATAAGATACATGAGCTTATCAAGAAAGGTAAAATATTATCCGCTAAAACCGTAGGGCATGGCGGTATCGCGGCCGCAATATCTAAAATGGCAGCAGGCAATAAAATAGGTGCTGAAATAGATGGACTGCTTAAAAACGAAATTTTTGAACCGGCATATGGGTCCATGCTTCTGGAGGTAGCTGCCGGTGAGAATATTTTTGATTTATTCAAAGAAGTGAATTATAGGGTTATAGGTAATACCATTTCGGAAGAATGTATTCGTGTTTCGGGTGATGTGATCGACTTGAACTTGTTGATCGAAAAATGGTCAGAACCGTTGGAAGGCATATTCCCAACCCGTGACAAAGCTTTTGAAGGGATAAGTATATCTGAAAAAATCGTTAAGTCTGAAGAAAAAATCAGGAGGCCGATAAAAGGCAGTATACGTATAGCGAAACCTAAAGTTCTGATACCTTTCTTTCCGGGAACTAATTGTGAGGTAGATTCTTTACGTGCTTTTGAAAAAGCAGGTGCTGATGTGAAAACGTTGATGTTCAGGAATATCACTTCAAATGCCATTGAGGATTCTATAAAACAATTTGCTAAAGATATAAAAAATTCACAGATTGTCATGATTCCCGGCGGATTCAGCGGAGGAGATGAGCCGGATGGCTCGGCAA
Organism: Clostridiales bacterium; assembly: GCA_012519645.1. GTDB lineage: Bacteria > Bacillota > Clostridia > Peptostreptococcales > JAAYPU01 > JAAYPU01. The sequence goes on from JAAYPU010000371.1 coordinate 10,492, forward strand.
AATTTATCACCTCTGTTTTCAGAAATCCTGAAATATCCGATGTCATTATGGATTTGATAAAAAACAGAGATGGATTGATGTTGGGTATTTGTAACGGTTTCCAAGCGCTTATCAAGCTCGGTCTTGTGCCTTATGGCGAAATACGTGATATTCACGAAGAAGATCCGACTCTTACTTACAACAGAATAGGAAGGCATGTTTCCTGTTTGGTAAGAACAAAAATAACATCTGTAAAAACGCCATGGTTTAATAATGTGGATTTAGGGGATATCCATACTTTGCCTGTATCGCACGGAGAAGGACGTTTTGTTATAAGTGAAAAATTATTACAAGAATTAGAAGAAAACGGTCAAATTGCTACGCGCTATGTGGACTTTGACGGCAGATCCGCATATGATATAGCTTTTAATCCCAATGGTTCTGTTGCGGCGGTCGAAGGCATTATCTCACCGGATGGAAGAATCTTAGGTAAGATGGCACATTCAGAGAGGATAGGAGAAAACCTTTATAAAAATGTACCTGGCGATATGGACCAGAAGATATTTGAAGCAGGAGTCGAGTATTATCTGTAAGGTTCCGGAGTCCGGCGTAGGTTTCAGGTCTCTGGTTTCAAGTCTCAGGGAACTAATAAACAGTTGTCAGTTATCAGTTGTTACAGCTTCCGACCCTTATAGGTCGGAAGCTGTACACGTACGATGTGAAAAAATATAAATATAAATGTTCGTGATTTGGCAGACAAATTTTATAAAGCGAGCAATTTTTACATTTATCACATTGACGAACAACCACAAAGACTATAATATTAAAATGATACATATACAATATTTTGTATTTGAAAGGAGAATAATATGGAAAAAGCAGGCTTTTTCGAGAAACAGTTTAAACTGTCCGAAAACCAAACAAATGTAAGAACAGAGGTGCTGGCGGGCATAACTACATTCATGACCATGGCATATATTCTTATTGTAAACCCACTTATTCTAAGTGAAGCCGGAATGGACTTCGGTGCTGTTTTTACTGCTACTGCTGTTGCATCAATTATCGGTATCTTGATTATGGCATTTTATGCAAATCTGCCATTCGCAATGGCTCCCGGTATGGGCTTGAATGCATTCTTTGCTTATACTGTTGTACTTGGCATGGGTTATTCATGGCAAATGGCTTTAACAGCTGTACTGATTGAAGGTATTATATTCATCATTCTTACTTTCTTAAATGTTCGTGAAGCAATTATTAATGCAATACCAATGAGCCTAAAGAAGGCTGTATCTGTCGGTATTGGTTTATTTATTGCGCTTATTGGATTAGCAAATGCTAGTGTTATTGTTCCTGGTCAAGGCGTATTAGTATCTATTGGAAACATTAAAAGCGGCGATGCATTGCTTGCACTTATAGGCTTATTAATTACAGGAATTTTACTTGCCAAAAAAGTAAAAGGCGCTTTATTTATCGGTATTCTTATTACTACTGTCGTAGGATTTCCTTTAGGTATTACAAAGCTGCCGGAATCTATTATCAGTTTGCCCCCATCATTGTCACCAACATTTTTACAATTTGACTTTACACAAGTTTTCTCTTTGGACATGCTTGTTGTAATATTTACATTCCTTTTTGTAGATTTGTTTGATACAGTCGGTACTTTAGTAGGTGTATCAACAAAGGCAAATATGATTGGCGAAGACGGCAAATTGCCTAGAGCAAAACAAGCATTATTTGCTGACGCTGTTGGAACAACTGTAGGTGCTGCTTTAGGAACCAGTACTGTTACAACCTATGTAGAAAGTGCAGCAGGTGTTGCGGAAGGCGGAAGAACAGGATTAACATCTTTCACTACGGGTGTTCTCTTCTTAATAGCACTGTTATTCTCACCTATATTCATTATGATTCCGGGTGCAGCTACAGCTCCTGCCCTCATACTAGTAGGATTGTTCATGCTTTCTCCTATTAAGGATCTTGGACTTGAAGATTATACCGAAGCTATTCCTGCATTTTTAGCAATCATAATGATGCCTTTGGCATATAGCATTTCTGAAGGTATCGTATTTGGTATCTTAAGTTATGTATTGCTTAAGCTTTTAACCGGTAAAGGAAAAGAAGTATCCGCTTTAATGTATGTAGTTGCAGTTCTGTTTATCCTTAAGATAATATTCTTAGGTGCTTAATATAATCTAAATTTGGTGATTAAAAATTTTAGGGCGGCTAAATCAGTCGCCCTTATTATATCCGAACATTATAATAATAATATAAATTTAATGTCCGAAAAAACAATATAATTTTAATAAAAAACCAATAAAATATTCGTATTTATATTGACTCTCCCATAGTCCATTGATAAGATAATAATAGGTTAACGACCTATTATTTTTGTTATATGGGTATAATAATATTATTATTAAATATCTCAATATGGAGGGATTTCTTTGAAAACGGCAATTATTATGGGGAGCGATTCAGACTATCAGGTTGTAGAGAAAACAGAAAAATTACTTATAGAATTTGGAATTGACTGTCAAGTCCGCGTTATTTCAGCACACAGAACACCTTATCAAGCTGAAGAATTTGCCAGGAATGCTGAAGAGAATGAAATAGAGGTTATTATTGCTGCCGCCGGTAAAGCAGCGCATCTTCCGGGAGTTCTTGCAGCATATACGGCACTACCGGTAATAGGACTGCCTATTAAGTCCTCTACAATGGATGGTTTAGATTCCCTTTTATCTATAGTCCAAATGCCAAAGGGGATACCCGTTGCAACAGTTGCAATTGACGGAGCGGAAAATGCGGCATTGCTGGCAATCCAAATTTTATCCGTTAAATATCCTGAGCTCAGACAAAAAATGAAAGCTTATAAGAAGAAGATGGAAAATGAAGTTATTGAAAAAGATAATAAATTCAGAAATAAATAAAGGAGGATGAAGAAGATGCAAAAGCTAGAGATGATATACGAAGGGAAAGCAAAGAAGGTCTATAAGACAGATGATGAAAAACAGTATATTGTTGAATACAAAGATGATGCTACCGCGTTTAATGGTGAGAAAAAAGGTACTATTGCTGACAAAGGCATCGTAAATAATATTATGTCTGCCATTATTTTTGAAATGCTTGAAAAAAAGGGGATCCCCACTCACTTGGTTAAGCTGTTAAATGACAGGGAAACTCTTGTAAAGGCTGTAAAAATATTGCCATTGGAAGTAATAGTTAGAAATGTGGTAGCCGGTTCCATGGCAAAGCGTTACGGCGTTGAAGAAGGTACACCTTTGAAGGAGGTTGTATTGGAGTTTTCATATAAAAATGATGATTTAGGAGATCCGTTAATTAATGATTATCATATCCTTGGTTTAGGACTGGCTTCAAAGGAGCAGGTGAATATCGTAAAAGAATATGCACTCAAAATAAATGAGGTGCTGAAAGAGTTTTTCCTTGAAAAAGGGCTTAAGCTTATAGATTTCAAATTGGAATTTGGTTTATTCGACGGACAAGTCATTCTTGCTGATGAAATATCACCGGATACCTGCAGACTTTGGGATGTAGAAACAGGTAAAAAAATGGACAAAGACAGATTTAGAAGAGATTTAGGCGACGTAGAGCAAACCTATCAGGAAGTACTTGAAAGAATTAAGAATTAGAAGTTTACTATTAGATGAAAGATGAAAGATGAAAAATGAGAGTTAAGGACGATTTCGTTCAACGAAATCTACATTCAATCATAAATCTTAAATCTTAAATCATAAATCGATTGATTGGAGAAGCAAATGATAATTCAGGACAAAGATTTTAATTATATGGAAACCCCTTGGGATAAATTAAAAGAAGAATGTGGTGTTGTAGGCGTTTATGCACCTGAAAAAAAGGACATTGCCAGAATGGTGTACTTTGGTCTGCATGCACTCCAGCATAGAGGACAAGAAAGTGCCGGAATAGCGTCCAATAAGAGCGGCAAAATACAATACTATAAAGAAATGGGCTTGGTTCAGGAAGTATTTAACGATGAGATTATCGAAAGACTTCAGGGGGATATTTCAATAGGACATGTGCGTTATTCAACTACGGGAGAAAGCTATGTTGCCAATGCACAGCCTTTGGTTGTGTACCATAAGGGAGGAAGCTTAGCTCTTGCACATAACGGAAATTTGGTGAATGCTAAAGAAATACGCGATGAGCTTCAGGATAATGGTGTAATTTTTCAAACATCTATAGACTCAGAAGTAATAGCAAGTCTGATTGCAAGGTATAGTAAGGATCGATCCATAGAAGAAGCCATAGTCGAAACTACAAAAAGAATTAAAGGCTCATATGCTTTGGTTATAACCTTTGGGAATAAGCTTATTGGAGTAAGAGATCCAAATGGTATTCGACCTCTGAGTATAGGTAAACATGAAAATGGATATGTTCTTGCATCAGAAAGCTGTGCTTTTTCTGTTATGGGTGCTGAATTTGTCAGAGATGTCCAAGCAGGTGAAATGGTCATTATAGAAGATAATGAGATCAAAAGCGAAATATATAACGGTACATCGAAAAAAGCAGCCTGTGTTTTTGAATTTGTATATTTCTCAAGACCTGATAGTATTCTTGATGGAAAGAATGTATATATGGCAAGAAGAAATGCAGGCATCATACTTGCAAAAGAACATCCGGTAGATGCTGACATGGTTATTGCGGTCCCTGATTCAGGCACGGTTGCTGCCATTGGCTATGCACAAGAATCAGGTATTCCTTTTGGTGAAGGACTTATTAAAAACAGATATGTCGGCAGGACCTTTATTCAGCCAGACCAAAGAATGAGAGAACTAAGCGTTCGCCTTAAACTGAACGTATTAAAGGATAATATAAGAGGAAAACGTATTATAATGATAGATGACTCTATTGTAAGAGGTACAACAAGCGGAAAGATAGTCAGCATGCTGAAAGAAGCAGGAGCAAAAGAAGTACACATTCGAATCAGTTCTCCTCCTGTTGCTCATTCCTGCTACTTTGGTATAGATACACCCAGCAGGAGACATTTGGTTGCAGCAAACCATAGCATTGATAATATCAGTGAAATGATCGGAGCAGACAGCCTCGGATATATCAGTGTTGAGGGACTTATCGATGCTATAGGACTTTCTAAAAATGATTTGTGTACGGCATGCTTTGATGGCTGCTATCCTATGGAAGTCCCCAAATCATGCAATAAATATGTTTTTGAAAAAGAATAACTCGGTGTATAGAGTATAGATGAGAGATGAAAGATGAAAGTTAATGAAGAAATTTGATTGAGAACAAATTTCCTCCTTAATTATTCATTCTTAATTCTTAATTGGAAAGGGAGGTTGAGGTATTGAAAGAATCACTTACCTATAAGGACTCAGGTGTGGATATATATGAAGGTGAAAAAGCTGTACGGCTTATGAAAGAGCATGTGGCTAAGACCTTTAACCAAAACGTATTAACAGGTTTGGGAGGCTTTGGCGGACTTTTTAAACTGGACTTATCGGGAATAAATGAGCCTGTTTTGGTTTCAGGCACGGATGGAGTCGGAACAAAGCTAAAGATTGCATTCCTTACCGACAAGCACGATACCGTTGGACAGGATTGCGTAGCCATGTGTGTCAATGATATTCTTTGTCAAGGTGCAAAGCCTCTGTTTTTCTTGGACTATATCGCAACTGGCAAGCTTAATGCCGAAAAAATAGCAGACATAGTAAAAGGAATTGCGGATGGATGTATGCAGGCAGGCTGTGCTCTTATAGGAGGAGAAACAGCGGAGATGCCTGATTTTTACGCTGAAGGCGAATACGATATGGCAGGCTTTGCAGTAGGTATCGTAGATAAAAATAAGATTATTGACGGATCTCGTATTCAGGAGGACAATATACTTATAGGAATACCATCAAGCGGTATTCACAGTAACGGGTATTCTCTTGTCAGAAAGCTTTTCTTTGAAAAAATGGGTCTTTCAGTGAAGGACTATATAGATGAATTAAATGCAACTCTTGGCGATATTCTTATCACTCCTACCAGAATCTATGCGGATATATGCAATTCAGTACTGCCTGTCTGTGATGTAAGAGGCATTGTTCATGTTAAAAATGGGTCTTTCTGTGAAGGACTATATAGAAGAATTAAACGCAACCCTTGGCGATATTCTTATCACTCCTACCAGAATCTAT
>JAAYPU010000372.1 GCA_012519645.1 Clostridiales bacterium
ATTGATACAATTACGGCATGCAAGGCTCTGTCCCTCGCAGGCTTTGCAAACGGTGTTACAACCGTAGGCTCAACATATTTATAAAATGATTCATGATAGGCTTTGAACTGTTCATAATGAGAGCGATCACGACTTTTTGCCCCATCATATAACGTTAACGCTATTCCCGGAAAAGATCGACCGATACGGCTAGAAGCCTGAATATATTCACTTGTAAGTTTTGGTTGTCCAACAATCAACATAATATTTAACCTGGCTACATCTACCCCTACTGAAATCATATTAGTTGCAAGTAGAACATTTATCGGATACCTTTTGTTTTCTTGATTTTCTTTTGAGTACTCTAATCGCTCCAACTTCTCAAGAGTTTCGTTCAGGTGAGAAGTTGTAACACGACTCGTCAATTCGTTTGCCGCTCCAATTTGTCTAATTCCTTTTTTAGTACCAAAACGGAACGCAATTCTTCGAATAAAATCTTTTACGTCATCGTCTACAATAGTTGAACATTTACCCAGATCTCTTAGACTGTTAAAATAAACGACAAGTGTCCAAAACTTATCTTTAATATTATATGGCAGATCCATCATGTAAACCCTTTGCAAAATAGCTGCTATGACCCGTGCTTCCATCATTGCTTTAGTTTTACCGGAAGGCATAATTCCCATATACATTCTTCCAGGCTTTTCATTTAAATCCGCCTCTCGAGCAAAAAAGGAATCTTCCGCATCTAATCCAGCAGGGGGAAATTGTCGCACCATCCTGTTGTAAAGAGCTGCACACTGTTCTTTCGCTCTCCTGATTGTTGCCGTTGACGCAACGATTTTAGGTTTAATTCCTTTACGGCTGCATAATGAATCAATCGCAACCTCATATAATCCGGCAATGGTTCCCAAAGGACCAGAAATTAAATGTAACTCGTCTTGAATAATCAATTCCGGTGCTCTGTTTTTTGAATTGACTGCAAAGAAACTGCCAGCTTCCTGTTTCCATGGTAGCATGGCAAACTTGTCAACCGTACCGAATAATAAAGTAGGTGGATCCTCATATAACTCCTCATCTACAACCTGTATAGGCAAACTGTCTTCAAACTGACAGCCTTCCTGAGGGCATGCCATATAAAAATGCCCGTTTCGAAACAGATATCCCCACTGTCCAATCAATCTTTTATCAGGAGATACATCCTTTATAAGTTTAGTACCGCACCATGGACATTTTAAAATTTGAAATTTATTATGCTTATCTTTAATGTCTCTTAAATCAGTGACAGTTGCCTGCACAAGTTTATTCCAATTTGCTTTTGCCTCAGAATTCCTATTAGGAGTATGTTGACCGCCTATCCATAAGCCAATGGTAATACGATCTTTGCCAAGTGGATAAACAGGATATTTTTTTGTCATTTCACAATCTTTACGAATGACTTCGCAAGCGCAGATTAATGTACTTGCACGCACAAATTGCTGAGCTGCTAAAAGCCGAAGAGTATACCGCATGATTACAGCCGTGCCACTGGCTGTTTTCGGAAATGATAACCTGCGAAAAAAAATAGTAAAGGCTGTTAATCCAAGATATGCTTCCGTTTTTCCGCCACCCGTAGGGAACCATATCAAATCAACCAAGTCTCTATCATTTGATTCCGGATCAACAATCGATTTGATACTCATTATAATAAATGCTAATTGAAACGGTCTCCAAAAATATTTTTCTCCTATATTGTAATAATTAAGCGATACCATTTCATTCTGTAGTGTTTCGTCGCCGGGGTATTTATCTTTACTCTGAGTTTCACTATGTATCCTTTGCATAAACATAGCCCGATTTGCTAGTGCGAATGCATTATAAACAATAGAATTTTCTCTTAACAAATCGAGTCCGTCTTTCATTCTTTTTAAAGTCTCTTTACACTCATTAATATGTCGATCAGCCGTTTCCTGAAAGTCTGGTTCCAGTTCCATTGCCTGTTTTTCAAGTTTCGAAATCCACGCAGAGTATGATTCAATAAGAGAGGCAATCATGCGTAGTTTCGTTTCTTTATCAGTATTATCTAAGTATGATAAGAATTTCATAGATAAACATTTTTTATTAAAGAGCTTATCTCTTATTGAA
>JAAYPU010000373.1 GCA_012519645.1 Clostridiales bacterium
AAGTCTGTGGCAACAAATTCTAATTGTTCTTTATTGATGATAGGGACAAGGGAGTCTGACATAGGCCTTGGCTGTTTATTTTTGCTGGTATATTCAGTTACACTGAAAATTGCAAAGTCATCCAAATTGCAATTCAGGTCACCGGAACATTTCAGCATAAACCAGTGGCTGCAATTTTCTGAAATATCATAATGATAATCTGCTTCGCGGACTTCAAGTTCAGCTTCTACAGCAACATCAAATTCTATCCTCATTCCGGGTAAGTCATTAACTGATACGAACTTTACTTCAATATCTGATAATTCTACGTTACCAATATTTCGAACCCTGTATAACCGCAAGCTTAAATCATCATAGTTATCTGCAGCATAATTTTGAATTTCAGTAAATAGTTCATTATAGAATCTATCTGCCACATAGTCTTTAAATGAACGATTACCAGCCAAGATATTCCCCCCTTTACTTCTTAATACATAAAAAATTTCCTTTATTAGAAACATTAGTTTATAGGTAAATTATAACATATAGGATTATCACCTCAACATTTATTTTGTTGATTAGTTTTATTTATGTCAATTTGATATGAAAACATTGTTTCTTGTTACAGTGTACAAGAAACAATCCTCGTTTTTCGGATAGCTCGGACTATAATCAGGGAATTGCAAGAACGTCTATTCAACAATTCAAAATAATATGATGAGATGAGAAAATTTGCTTGAAATTATTCTCGATAAAGAATATAATGTTTAAAGAGGTGATTTCATGAATTTTATTTCAGCTCAAGAAGCTGCTGATAAGTGGGGTATTTCAAAAAGACGTGTACAAATTTTATGTGCAAATCAAAGAATACCTGGCGCTGTTCGCATTGGCAACATGTGGGTTTTACCTGAGAATGCCAAGAAACCTGCTGATGGCAGGATAAAGAATTTAACAACCACACAAAAAACTATCAATCCTATAAAAGCTGCCCGGAAAGCATTACGGGCTATTTCCTCAACAGCATATCATACGGCACAATCAAAAGGAATTACTCCTTTAGAAGCGAAAAAAGTTGTTATGGCTTTGTTTACATCTGAACTGCTTGAACACATTTTAGAGGCATCGGCTGAGAATACTGTTGATAGAATATACAGCTTGTTTGAGGTTAATATAAAATTGCCTTTATCGTTTTCGGAAAGTATAAGAATATTGTTTAATGACTTCCTTAAAAAGCATCCTTTTTGCTTTGATGATGCTCTATCCTGGGCATATCAATATGTAAACAAGTTCAGTAAAGACACTGGTTTAGAAACAACACAGTTCTTTACCGAAAAATATATGATTACCGCCTTGGTAGATAGATGCCAAATTGAAAAAGCAAAAGGCAAAATCCTTGACCCTGCTTGCGGTGGAGGAAACTTCTTGCTTTACGCATTGGACTATCTTTGTGACTACTCAAGACTACCATCCGAGGTCTCATTACTCGATTACGTCAACATGCAATTAAGACGACTTTTCGGATACGAGCTCGACCCAACTTTGGCGGTTATAGCAAGTGTAAATTTACGCATTAAGGCGCTATCAATTATTAAAGAACATGGCTATACCGTTACCGCGGAGGATTTTTTTTCAGTTGAACCTAATATTTACTATTCCGTCAAAGACAATATTGAAGGTGCGCTTGATGTTAAATCTGACTCTCATCTTGTTAAAAGAGCCGGGACGAATCAAACAGACACATTAGCATCTATCCTAGACTCAGCTGAATATATATTCACAAACCCTCCGTTCAAAACTGTTAAAGGAATGGACGAAAGACAAAAGGCGTTCTTAAAAAGCAATTTCCCTTATGCGAAATGCGATATGTGCAACGCATTTATAGAATTTGCTCTTAACGCTTTGGCAGATAACGGCATATGTGGAATGGTCACACAGAATAGTTGGATGTACCTTGATAGCTTTGAGCAGTTGCGACTTTCGTTGCTAAAGCAGTATTCCATAAGGTACATAATAGAGCTTGGTTCTAATGCTTTTTATGACCTAAGCGGCGAAAAGGCGAATGTAGCCTTACTTATAGCTCAAAAGACACAACCGAATGCAGAAACAACCATTACAACTTATTCTTTGAAACACCTTGACCAATTCGTGACTGAGCGCCTATTGTCTTCAGGGAACGGTGTGGACGACCATAGAGTTTTATTGAACCAGCTTGAGGTATTACAACGACCCGGTGCTCGTTTTGAAATGTTAGTGCCGCTCCAAACTCTTCAGAGTAGTTGTCGAACTTACGGCGAGTATGCGGTGCCAATGCAAGGAACATCAACAGGCGATTCAAAGTCTCTAGTTGGGTACTTCTGGGAGCATATTGGAGATGCTGACTGGTGCCCTGTCAGTAAAGGTGGCGGCTATTCCCGATGGCTCGGGCTTAACAGTTATTCTGTTAAGTGGGGCAAGGACGGTGAGTATATAAAAAATACAAAAGGCTCTGCCATCAGAAACGCCAAGTACTTTAAAGATACACAGTTGGTTTTCAGTGACACAGGAACGGCAGGATTGAACGTCAGACTCTTATTGGAAGGGCAAATCTTCATAGCGTCCGGCCCCGGCATACGGGTTACGCAAGGAGACTACTTATCACACATGGCCTTCTTGAACTCCCGTTTTGCCTCATACTTTATCCGTTCACTATCACCGAAATTGACAATTGCCGCAGGATATATTGCCAAGATACCAGTCCTAGATGATTTACTCTTGTCAGGTACATTAGCTAAGTACGCACGAACCTGTATTGAACTTAAACGTGACAGGTTATCCAAGCGACCGATTTACCTTGAATATGAACCACTTACCGACATTGGCA
>JAAYPU010000374.1 GCA_012519645.1 Clostridiales bacterium
CCTACTGCCTCCAAAACACCGCGTCCTATTTGTGTTTCTATGGGGTCGTAGCCAAAAACAGCAAGATGAGCCGGACCGCTTCCGGGTGTGATGCCGGGCAATATAGGAATACATCTTCCCAACATTGATTTTTTTGCTATTCGGTCTAAATTAGGTGTGTCTGCATATTCCAACGGGGTTTTATAATCAAAATCAGGATGGGGAATATCTCCTAAACCATCCAGGATCAACAGTACGATTTTAGAATTGTTTGTTTTGATATGGGAAAGGATAATCTGCTCGTAAGTCAATAATATTGCCTCCTTCTTCTTTTTCGTTACTATTTTTTCTATATATAAAGAGGATTATTACAAATATTGTAGAATTTTTATAAAAAACACATTTTATTTACTTATATTATTGAAAAATCTATGCTCAATGGTTTAATATTATATTAGAGCAATAATTGAACGGGGTGTATCTTGTGGATGCTTTTCTAAGCGTTTTGTCACAGTTTAGAATAATGGATATTATAGACATTGTTGTAGTTGCTTTTGTGTTGTATAAACTACTGCAGTTTATTCAAGAAACACGCGCAGAACAGCTTGTAAAGGGTCTTGTGATTATTTTAGTTATGACTAAAATAAGCGAATGGCTTGGCTTGTTTACTATTCACTGGATACTGCAAAATACCATGACATTAGGAATGATTGCTTTGATTATTGTATTTCAGCCGGAACTGCGCAGAGCTTTGGAGTATTTAGGGCGAGGCAAGTTTCTGTCAAAATCTTTCGCTGAAATAGATAAGGATATTGCTCACGAAATAACAGCACAAATCATCAAAGCTGTCACATACTTTACAAAACACAATATAGGTGCGCTGATTATTATTGAAAGAGAAACAGCCGTAGGCGATGTTATAGAAACCGGGACGAAATTAAATGCGGAGATATCCGGGGAGCTATTGATCAATATATTTAATACCGGTGCTCCCTTGCATGATGGCGCTGTTATTGTAAGAGGAAAGACTATCCTGGCGGCAGGATGTGTTCTGCCCTTATCGGAAAATAAGAATCTCAGCAAAGAGCTTGGGACCAGACATAGAGCAGGAATTGGTATTACAGAGAATTCGGATGCTGTTGCTTTGATTGTTTCCGAGGAAACAGGTGCGATTTCTATCTCAATAGATGGCAAATTGTCCAGATTTTTAGATGTAAAATCTGTAGAACGTATTTTACTCAACATATATTTAAGTAAGACAAAGGAAAAAAGCGGGATTATTTCCTCGGTTAAAAAGCTATGGAGACAGAAGAATGAACACTAACATTTTTAATGTATTCTCAAAAAAAAGAAAAAAAAGCCATGAAGGGAAAAAAGGAAATAACACGATGACTAAAGTACTTTCGGCAATAATTGCTATTGTACTTTGGATGTATGTTATTGGTGAGGTAAATCCCATCATAGTATCTGAAATTAAAAATGTTGAAGTAAAATTAGTAAATGTCGATAAGTTGAATCAATCCGGTCTTGTTGTAATGGGACAGGACTATTACGCCGTTAATGTGAAAGTAAAAGGAAGACGCAGTGACGTTATCAATATTTCATCTTCGGAAGTTAATGCAATTGCGGATATGAGCGGATATAATAAGGGAGAGAACAGAGTTCCGGTAGATGTAAATTTCTCGGGCAATTTAGATATTGAAACAATCAACCCGATCCAGATCAAAGTCACATTGGATGAAGTCGTAAAGAGACCAAAGCCAATACAGGTAGAGTTTTCCGGCAGTGCCGCTTTTGGATATATACATGGCATGCCTGTTTTAAAGCAGCCTGAAATCTTAGTTTCCGGTCCGGAAACTTATGTTAAATCGGTAGACCATGCTATTGCGACCATACAATTAAACAATACTTCAAAGGACGTAGAACAAAGCGCGTCTATACGATTAGTAGATGTTGAAGGATCGGAAGTTTTAGGGGTTGAATCCGATGTATCTTATGTAGATATTTCAGTTCCTATATTGCGTTTGAGGAATGTGCCTATAGATGTGGCGACAGTAGGAAATCCGGCTGAAGGTCATGAAATTGTATCTGTTGTGCAAATTCCGGCAAAAGTTGATATAATGGGTAGAGAGGAAGTTATAAATAATATTGATAGTCTGTATGCAGAAGAGATTTTATTAGAAGGTATTTCAGAGACAACAGAAATACCGATAAGGCTTACTCTGCCTGAGGGTGTACAGCTGGTAGATTCGACTAAGCTTTTAAAAATCAAAGTTTATGTTGAACAAATCATAAGCAAGGAATTAGAATATGATTCCGACGACATTGAAATCAACGACTTAAAGGAAGGGCTAAAAGCAGAAGTGATCAATACAAACACAGTAAATCTTACTGCAAAAGGGAGGTCAAGTATTATTGAAGCCCTGTCAACAGAGGATATCATCCTTTCTGTATCCCTGAAGGATTTAGGAGAAGGAGAGCATTCTGTAAGAGTTCTTTGGACTTCTGACAAAGATATAAAAACTGTACAATTTAGACAAGAGGTAGTTACA
>JAAYPU010000375.1 GCA_012519645.1 Clostridiales bacterium
AAGCAATTTAACCCTTGCAATGTCATCGCGAGGAGCGAAAGCGACGTGGCGATCTACATTTCATTTTTACAATGAAATATTACTGTAATGGTAATGAAAAGGTCTCAATGGTATAATAGGTAATAATAATGTTAGAATTATCACGCTACGCTCGCAATGACAAGAAGGAAGAGATTGCCACACATCCTACGGATGTTCGCAATGACACTGTCGATATGTCATCGCCAAGAGCGAAAGCGACGTGGTTAGAGATTAGCCCCCGCTGTGTCATCGCGAGGAGTAAAGCGACGTGGTTAGAGATTAGCCCCCGCTGTGTCATCGCGAGGAGTAAAGCGACGTGGCGATCTAAAGGATGAAAATTATGTACAAATATTATTATGTTTATATACTCACAAACATTAATAATACGGTTCTATATACGGGAGTAACGAATGATTTAAAAAGAAGAGTATACGAACATAAGAAAAAGTTAATTGAAGGATTTACAAAAAAATATAATATCAATAAACTTGTATATTATGAATATGGAGAAGATATCTTACAAGTAATACAAAGAGAAAAGCAAATAAAGAAAGGTTCAAGACAAAAGAAAATAGATTTGATTAATTCTTTTAATAAAGAGTGGAAAGATTTATATGATGATATATAGATTGCCACGCTACGCTCGCAATGACAAGAAGTGATAGCCACGCAGTGATTGCAATTACAAAAAGAGATTGCCACGCTACGCTCGTAATGACAAGAAGGAAGAGATTGCCACACATCCTACGGATGTTCGTAATGACAACGCCCAATATGTCAGAAGCGAAGCGACGCTTGTGCGTTGCTATAATACACTCGGTGCCATCGCGAGGAACAAAGCGACGTGGTTAGAGATTAGCCCCCGCTGTGTCATCATGAGGAGCAAAGCGACGTGGTGATCTAATAAATTGGTAGTATTTGCTTTCAAATACTTACCTTAAATCCTAAATCTTAAATCTTAAATCATAAATCTGATTTGGAGGTCCTATGAAAAAGAAATTAATAGCTTTTACTACAATTATGTTTTCAATCGCGACGATAAGCGTATTTGCTCAGGTTTCATTTAAGGATGTTGCATCCGACTACTGGGCGTTCAATTATATAGATTTTACAGCACAAAAAGGTATTATCAACGGATTTCCGGATGGTACCTTTATGCCAGCTGACCCTGTGACAAAAGAGCAATCACTGGCAATGATATACAGGTCCATGAAGGCAGCAAATGCTTTGAAGAGCACGGATGACTACACATCAAAATATTTGGATATAATGGATTCTTATAATATTGCAGAATGGGCACGTACATATGTTGCATATGCTTTGGAATATAATATAATAGACCAACAGGATCTAATAACCTTTACCGTGGAAAGTGGTTTGGATTTTATAGGTATGCCTGCCAGCCGTCAGGAAGTAGCTGAATGGGCGGCAAAGGCTTTGGGAAAGAAAACATCTCCTCTTTACATGGTGGATTATTTAGATAATGCTGACATAGATACAGAGGCTTTCCCTTTCATAGACCTGATGTTCAGATATGGCGTTATGATCGGTGATGATAATAATAATTTCAGACCTTATTATACCATTACACGTGCAGAATTTGCTGCTGTCTGTTCCAGAGTATATAATCTGGGAAGCACAGAAAGCTTTGATATCAATAAAGAGGGGTATAATTTCAGTGGAACAATTACAAATATAAGTGACAATAAAATATCCTTAATAAATTCAAAAGGCATAGAAAAAACTCTTATAATTTCTGAAAATGCGGGAATAATCATCAATGGAAAAGAAAGCTCTTTAAATAGACTTGAAAAAAATTCAAATGTAACTATTGCTTATAACAACATTGTTGACAATAATAATATTCTTATTTATACAGAAGAAGATGTATATCAAGGAACCATAGAAAAATTAGAACGATTATCCAA
This sequence comes from Clostridiales bacterium, assembly GCA_012519645.1. Lineage (GTDB taxonomy): Bacteria > Bacillota > Clostridia > Peptostreptococcales > JAAYPU01 > JAAYPU01. The sequence goes on from JAAYPU010000375.1 coordinate 1,950, forward strand.
TGATATATATAAAATAACTATAGACAATTCAAGAGGGCAGAGTATCTCTTATATTTTAGATGAAAATTCAGATATATATGATAAAAATAACAATAAAAAAGCTATAAGCTACTTGACTTCCGGCAGGAATGTTAAGTATACTTGTGATGGTATTAAAATACTTGAAATACAGTATTAAAGCTTCATTTTTAAAAAGCCGAAATATTTTAAATATCTTATTCCTATTCTTTTTTTCATTTTTTATCCACAAATTTATTTATATATAACTCTATGTTTTTATGTGGGGATTTTGTTAATATCTTTAATATTCTATATATTATTTCATTTCTAAGTTTTTCCATCAGGAGGTAATTTGTTTGGAAGAAAATATTTTAAGAGACAAGAAGCTTGTTGAGCTTCGTGAAATTGCAAAAGCATTTGAGGTGCCCAATTTCAATAAACTAAAAAAGAACGAGCTTATCGAAGCCATTATGTCTTTAAAGGATGAACTCAAAATACAACAGGAAAACAATAATGGGGATAGAGATAACCAATCTGTTAAGCAGAACCTTTCAAAAATAGAAACGGAAAGAAGCACTTCAGATAATCATTCTGTAGAGCAGCAATATAAGCCTGCAATCGAAATCCAAAATAAAAGAGATGAACGCAGAAGACAAATTGAAGAGATAGAGAATTCCGGCGCGGGAGACCGAGTTGAGGGAATTCTTGAAAGTGCTGAAGGCGGTTTCGGATTTTTGAGGTTCTATAATTTTCTGACCAGCGATGAAGACGTTTATATTTCTCCTTCGCAAATAAGAAGATTTAACCTTAAAACAGGAGATAAAGTCTTAGGAATCACAAGACCTCCAAATGACGGGGAAAAATTTAGAGCGCTGCTCTATGTAAAAGCAGTAAACGGAGATGATCCTGAAGTAGCGGTAAGAAGGCCAAATTTTGATGATTTGACACCTGTATATCCTAACGAAAGATTATCCTTAGAATATAGTACTACTGATTTATCAGCCAGGCTTATTGATTTGATTGCACCAATTGGTAAAGGGCAGAGAGGCCTTATTGTAGCGCCCCCTAAAGCAGGAAAAACAATTTTATTGAAAAAAGTAGCTAACAGTATAACAAAGCTATATAAAGATATTGAAGTAATAGTGCTGCTGATAGATGAACGCCCGGAAGAAGTTACGGATATGCAGCGGTCTATCGAGGGAGAAGTAATATATTCCACTTTTGACGAGCTTCCGCAAAACCATATTAAAGTAGCGGAGATGGTGCTTTCGAGAGCTCAGCGGCTTGTTGAGCACGGCAGAGATGTTGTTATTCTATTAGATAGTATAACCAGACTTGCAAGAGCATATAATCTTACCATTCCTCCCACTGGCAGAACGTTATCGGGAGGACTTGATCCCGGCGCTTTACATAAGCCCAAGAGATTTTTTGGAGCAGCACGGAACATTGAAGAAGGAGGCAGTATTACCATATTAGCCACAGCACTTGTAGATACAGGCAGCAGAATGGATGATGTTATCTTTGAAGAATTCAAAGGAACCGGAAATATGGAGCTTCATCTTGACAGAAAGCTTTCTGAAAAACGTATCTTCCCGGCAATCAACCTTAATAAATCAGGAACAAGAAGGGAAGAATTATTATTAAGTCAGGAAGAGTTAGAGACTATATGGAATATAAGACGTGCTATGGCAAATAACCCTACTCAGGAGGTTACAGAAACCATAATTTCGCATTTAATGCAGACAAAAAATAATGCGGACTTTGTGAGGTTAATGAATAAAGTATTGATAGATTAATGGATAAAAAGTACAAGCAAAAAAATGTTGAACAGTAAAAGCGACTGTGCTATAATTTAATAGCTATCCTTATATAGAAGCGAGAAAAGGAAGCGGAATACAAAAGAGATAAGTAAGAATTCAGATCTTCTGACAGGATGAATTCGTATAAATACTATCAGGATGGAAAGAGGTGAGTCGGTGTGAAAAACGGAATACATCCAAATTACAAAGAATGTGAAGTAAAATGTGCATGCGGAAATACTTTTAAAACAAGATCTATAAAAGAAGAAATAAGACTTGAAGTGTGCTCAGAATGCCATCCTTTCTTTACCGGTACTCAAAAATTCATGAACCGTGGCGGACGTATTGAAAAATTCAATAAAAAATACGGAATGAAAGAAACAGAATAAAATAAAGAATAAAAATCGGAGATATTAATATCTCCGATTTTTTATACCATAACTTTCATCTCTCATCTTTCATCTCTCATCTGCACTTGTGCTCTTATCACTCTGTCCAGTCCCGCCAAATCCTTAATGACTTCTGTTTCTGTATAGGATTTATTTTCTGACATCAGGTCTGAAATATCTGAAGCTTGATCATAACCTATTTCGAGGAAAAGGTAACCGCCATCTCTGATATATTTCGGTGCTTCGGAAATGATCTTCCTGTAAAAATCTAGCCCATCAATACCGCCGTCCAATGCTGCACGAGGTTCGTAATTTGATACTTCCACCTGCAGCTTTTCTATTTCTTGAGTTGGTATATATGGAGGATTTGATACAATAACATCAAATTTTATATTATGAGTTAAAGGCTCAAAGAGGTTTCCCAATATAAATTTCATTCTGTAGTCAAGACCTTGTTTTTTTGCATTTTTTTCAGATATTAAAAGAGCGTCCGGTTCTATATCAACGCCATATATGAATGCTTTGGGAAGATAATAAGCAAGACTTACAGCGATTGCACCACTCCCGCAGCCTAAATCTAAAATATTCAGAGAGGATTCTTTATTTACTGTCTTTAGAATACTCTCAACCAGGATTTCCGTATCAGGCCTCGGAATGAGCACATGTTCATTGACGTAAAAATCTATCCCCATGAATTCCTGATGGCTGGTAATATAAGCGATAGGCTTTCCGTTCTTTCTTTCATTAATCAGAGAAAGGTAAGCTTTTATAATGGAGTCATCCAGTTCATTGTCCGGATACATAAAAAGAAAGCTTCTTTCCTTATTCAGCAAAAAAGCCATCAATACCTCAGCATCGAGCCTTGGGGTGAGTGATTTATTTTCTTCAAGAAGAGCGGCTCCGTAATTCAATAATTCTTTAATTCTCCGATCCATCAATATTATTTCCTTTTCCATGGTCTAAGACAGCTTTGAGAGAAGTCAAAGCCACTTCCATTTGCATATCATCAGGTTCTTTTGTAGTCAGCTTTTGAAGGAGCAAACCGGGATAACTAATAATCTTTACAATTCCCGAAGAGCTTTTGCCAGCCCAGCGAAGCAGCTCATAGGATAGACCCGCAATAATAGGTATGAATAATAATCTGGATAAAATACGTATTATCAGATTGGGCCAGCCTAAAAAAGAAAAAAGCAATAGACTGATGACAAGAACAAACATCATAAAGCTGGTACCGCATCTGGGGTGAATGGTAGAAAAAGTCTTACAATTTTCTACTGTTAAATCCAAACCATTTTCAAAACAATGGATGGATTTATGCTCCGCACCATGATACTGAAAAACACGTTTAATATCTTCCAGTCTGGAAATCAGAAATACGTAAATAATAAACATTACTATCCTTAATAAGCCTTCCAGAAGATTAAGCATTAATACATTTGTTGTAAAATATTTTACAAAGTTTATGGCAACGGTAGGTAAAATAATGAATATGCCTACTGAAAAAACAATAGCCGTTACCAAAGAAAAATATAATAGAACATTAGTAGCATTATCACCAAATTTTTTTTCGATCCATAGATCAAGCTTCCCTTTTTCTATATCCATTCCTGCTTCTTCCAAAACTTCTGCGGAATACATAAGCGTCTTTATTCCTGTTATCATAGAACTGCCAAAAGCATAAACGCCTCTGATAATAGGCATCTTTGATATCTTGCCGGGGGCCTTTATATCATCTATTTTAATTGTTATATCTCCATCGGGTTTTCTTACGGATGTAGCCATAACTGAAGGTCCTTTCATCATGACTCCTTCAATAACAGCTTGGCCGCCTATTTTAGTCGGACACGCATTTTTTATAAATATTTTATCTAAATCCAAATTTATTCCTCCATATAATGTAAATTAAGAATTAAGAATTAATGTAGATTTTGAGAAGCAAAATCTTCCTAAACTTTCATCTTTCATCGTTCATTTATCATCTGTTTATTGATACTATTATACCAAAATACTATAAAAGAAAATATGTATTACTTCAAATTATAAAATATCCAGTTTTTTATAGCTTGATTGAATTTTGGAAAAAAGCTTTTCTGGTAAATCCAATCTTTCTAATTCACAGGAACCGTTTATTAGTCTATTATTAGCGCCCATGAATACTCCCCCGATGAAAGTAGAAGCATAGTGCCAATCCTGAGATATAGTGGCAATGATAGGATGTGCTCCTGAAGAAATAGCAGGTGCTATATAAGACTTATACCCTAATTTGTTCATTTCTAAATTTGCATTCAATGCTAATTCAGTAAGCTCATCTGATAAAACATCGTTATAATTCTCGATACTGTCTGCGATTATTAGACCTGAGCCATTAGAGCCAAAGGCACGGCCTTCATGCATGTATTGTTTAAATTTTGGATATTTTTTAGAATAATATAAAGCTCTGGCGTTCATGATGCCAAGACCATAGCCTCGAATCTGCTCGGGTGCCAAACCTCTAAAATCGATATGATTATTTTTATCACGGTTGCTTTCAGTAAATGCCCTTTTACACAGCAAGTCCACAGGATCGGACATTATCGCGAAAATACCTTTAAATTGCTTATTACGTGCATGCTGTGCATATAGCGTGATCATTTCAGAGTTCTTTTTAAGCTGTGCCATTCTGATATCTAAAGAAGAATTATGCGAATCAAATTCATCGGCTGTACATAAAATAATCATATCACATTGCATCAATTCATCTTCATCAATTATATCAACCTCCGGCAGAGTATCATACGGAAAAGGAGGGGATATTTGATTCAGCTCAAATTCCCATCTTTCGGCATTCTTTAAGTTCTTATCATAAATACTTATTTTATTTATATAATCTCTTCCGAGAAGCTTCAATCCTGTTAACAGACTGCTGCCGATATCTCCTAATGCAATAATATTTATATTCCATTTTGCAGGATATGCACGATCCAAAACTGATTCCCAGTTAGGATATTCTGTGTTAATATATATTATTTTCCTTTGTTCTATTTTTTCCAGAATCCAATTGGTGACAAAAGGCTTATTTTCGGATCTATTTAACAGATCAATGCCTTCTGTTTTTATGTACAATAAAGAAGAGTCCGATATTACAAAAGACATTCTGGATTTGGCTAGGGGCAGTCTGCCTAAAAAGAAAATAGTACCTGATGAATTCTGCGCCATTGATTCATTGATGCTTGTAAAACCGCGATATTCATATGGAGAAAACAAAACATTTTTTTTATGCTTATAATAATAGTACATTATCAAAATTCCTTTCACAGTTCATTCTTATCTGGAGATACAATGTGACGCATCCTTGATAAATGATCAAGGTCACTGGATAAAAATGCCGAAGCTTTATCATTATAATTGTGGTGTACATCTTGCCCTTTGTCAGGGTACCGAAGAGACACCAAAACTTCACCCAAATAATTGAGAGTAAGACTTCGCCCATGAAATAATTGATATTGATTTTCTAAAACTCTTAAAATGCTCATTGCATTTTCTATACATACTTTTGATAGAGTCATTAAGGAATCCAATGAAGCACCTTTAATAAAAAAGGGTGATGCATATGGAAAAATTAAATTTACTGAAGGCAGCAGATTTTTAACCGGTGCAGAAGCCTGAATAATTGAATCGCCTCCAATAAAAGGATAAAGCATTGCTTCCGTGAACCAGTTTTTCAGGTTGGGTATATAATATGCTGCATCTATCTGGTGTCCTTGTGTATCCATCAGTTCTTTTCCCTTGGAAGAGAGAATACCTACAATTATCTTTTCTACGCGCAGCTCTTCCTTATTTAAAATTGGACTCAAAGCTTTAATTCGATAGCCTTTGTGGAGGATATCATCCAATAAAATAATAGGGCGGTTGAAAGAACGCAATACTTTGATTTGATTTTCCAAGCTCAAATATTGTGGATATGGACCGATAAAGAAATCTGAAGCATCAGGGTAATATATTTTTTCTGTATGTAAAGCTTTAGTAAGTGTGTTCGGAACAATATCTTCTTTTAAAATCTGGCCGAAAGGAACACACATATTAGGTCCGAGATGACGCGGATAAAGCGGTTTTTCGGGTACATTATTTGCTTTGCATACCTTTTCAATCAGAGAATGATAAAGAGCTTCCCTTTCAAAGGAAAGAACCAGATTTCCGGGAAAAAGGCTGACTAAAGCGTTTTGAAGCTTCATGCGAGCATCCTTCACAGCCTGGATCACTTTGTCATTGCTCCTGAAAGGTTCTTTTATAAAGGAAAGAACATCTAAATTCAATACGCAGGGTTTTGACATATCCACATCGTAAATGGCATTTGTGCCATCTCGAAGTATCTCTTCAAATCCTTGCAGCTCTAATATATCATATATTTTATTATTATTTTCATGTACAAATACTGATTTATAAACAGCATAAGTGTAGTCCTGAGATAAAGTAAGGGCTAGGGTTTCACTTAGAATTATTTGTTCTGAGCTATCAGGAGCATTTTTTTCTGTAAAAATACCGTCAATAACTATCATTCTTCCGATGGAATGCTGGCGGATATGCTCCGATACGTAATGGTTTTTAAATTCAGTATAAAAGGAACCTGAATTGATACCATGAAAAATCGAAAACCCTAAGATTTTGTATTCATCGTCCGTATTATAAAGAACCAATATTTCTGCATTTTTATTTTTTACTAAAGAATGAAGCGTTTGATAATACTCTTTTCTATTATCAAATAAAGCCTCTGTGAGAGCTTCAAGCAATTGTTTGTTTGCAGCCCGATAATGCTTTACAGCTATGGCATGGTTTTTTAATAATGCTTTAAATTGCGGTTCGCGCAGATACATGCCTTGTTCATAAATGTATTTTTGAACAAGAGGATCTACCAGGTTGGATATATCTCTATTTTCATCAATACTTTTACGAATGAGCGAAGACCTGATATTACGAAATTCTTCTGACAGCTCTAACTCTTCAACGGGTCCTGTTAATTTCGCAAGGGTATTGTCATAAGCGTTCTTTGATTCTTCATCATCTAAATATGGCCGTTTTAAAATAATATGCGGAAAATGATGAATAGAATGGCCGGTTGCTTTACTTTGATAGCAGGAAGCCTGCACAAGAACATTGCTTCCTATAACGACAGTAATATCCTTATTATTGAATATATTTCTCAGCTTTTCCATGTCCATCGGATTATCTATATTTATTGGTATATCCTCCGGGAAAATATAGATGTTTCTTTCATCGGCGATAGACATACTGACTATTTTTTGCCTCTGCAAATGCGGCTGTGTGGATTTAAACCAAGAAAATTCATCTATAGCAAGATAAACCTCATATCCCATATTTCTGATTTGAACAGCAGCTTCTTTATTACTCAGAGAAAAAGGATCGAAGGTTCCGGGAAAGAAAGCTATTTTATTTGGATGTGACAACTCTAAATTACCGTATTTGTGTATATATTCAGAAATAAATCTATAAATACGGTTCAGCGAGGTTGCATTATTCATGAACAAAGGATTTGATACTTCGCATTTTGCAAGAAGAACCAATATTTTTTTCCCAATGATATCAAAGATAGCTTGCTTTTCTTTTAAGCTTAAAATGTATGTATCGAATATATTGCTTAATACGGCAAAAGCCTCTTGCCTGATTTCATCATTATAGTGGGCATATCCTAAAAGAAGCATACCAAGCATTTGTTCCAACCGTGAGAAAGAAGTATCTCTGTCTTCATTGAAACTATTAATGTATTCAGTATAGTGTGTAATAGCAATTCCTAAGGTATTCATAAGAAGGAAAACGGCTTGTGTATTTCCGCGCTTGATTTTTATATTAAAT
>JAAYPU010000376.1 GCA_012519645.1 Clostridiales bacterium
TAGATAAAAGATAATAAATAATAAATAATAAATAATAAATAATAGGTAACAGTTAAGGGGGAATTTTGCTAATGCAAAATTTATATATTCACTGTTTTAAAGTTTGTCATGAGACCTGAACAAGTTGTTTTTAAATAATATGATATAATAAAAGGCATTTTGCGAAGCAAAATGCCTTTCTAATCTCTTAATACTTAGTTAACGAATCCATTCTCCTTTTGCTATCAGGAAAACCTTCCCCCCTACATTTATATCAAATTGACCGTTTATTTTATTTGCTTTTACTTTAAGCAGGGATTTTCTTTTTATCTCATACCCTTGCTCAACTCTGTATGTTAATTGATTATTTTTAAAATAATCATACTCCAGCATATTATTAAGTTAAAGGTTATGGAACGAAATTTACACTGCCAATTTCATCTTTAACAATCAGTTACCCGTTTTCAGTTCTCAGTTATTTTACGTATTCTATGGCTTGTTTGCTGGTTATGTGCTCAACGTCAATGGCGATAATGTAAGCTTGAGAACATTCTGCTATTTTTTTATATTTTGCTTCTTCAGGCATATTTCCTGAATACTTTTCAACTAAAGCCCGGAATGCTTCTGATAGTTCATCGCCTTCTGCAATTCGTGCTTTGCCAAAAGCAATAGCACTGCGGAAATAAGTAGTATATTCTTCACTTACTATGGTGTCTTCGTCTATTACAGAAAAAGATACTTTCGGATTCTTCATAATTGCATCAATTTTATGCCCGGCTTTTGCAGTATGAAAATAAATTTTGTCGTTATAATAGACATAACTAAGAGGGACAGCATAAGGAAAATTTTCATCACCTAAACATGCTAAGACCCCATTAGTGCATCTTTTCATGATAGCAGCTGTCTCTTCCGTTGATAATAACTGCCTGCATCTTCTCATTTCTCTAAACATTAGCAATTTCCTCGCTTTCATCTGATTATTATTATGATATACTACTATAAGAAGGATTGTAAATAATTGCTTAATCAGCAGTTAATATATTGTAAGTGAAACAAAGGAGTTAACAAATGCGAAACATATTTATCGGGTTTTTATTGATATTTTTAGACTTCAATCTGAATATTGGCAGTTCACAAATAGGTTTGATTCCGGACTTTGTAGGATATATTGTTATGATAAAGGGATTGGTTGAAATGGCAATGGAAAGCGGGCAGTTTATAAAGGTCAAGCCATTTGCATCCGGCATGGCCGTATACACCGGTATCTTGTATGTAATGGATTTGTTTGGTATTTCTGCATCGTTAGGTGCTTTGTCTTATATACTTGGTATTGCATCTGTTATTATTTCACTTTATATTTCTTACAGCATTGTAATGGGGGTAAGAGAGATAGAGGAGAAATACAGCATATTTATGAATGGAGACAGTCTTTACTCTGCCTGGAAGATTCTTGCAATCCTTAATATTTTAACCTTTGTATTGATTATAATCCCAGCGTTGGCGATCATCTGTATTATTGCAACTTTTGTCATTGCCATTTTATTTTTGGTTGCATTTAATAAGTCAAAAAATCTGTATTATGAAATGAGAGTCTAAGAGAAAGTCCGGAAATGATCTCTGGTCTCAGGTCTCAGGTGCCTGGTCCGGAGTAAGGCGTTCGAAAAAATAGATAAAAGATAATAATTAATAGATAACAGTTAATGAAAGAATTTGACTGTGTCAAATTCTAACCGTAATATTATCTCTTATCTGTTATTTCTTATTTCTTATTTTTTTCCCCCCTAACCTCCAACCTCTATATTGCTTGCCCACCTCGTACCTGTTCATGCATTTTAATGGTAATGGAACCATTATCTTGGCATTGATAAATGACAATAATTCATAGATACTTGTGTTATATAAAGGGGGAAATAAAATTGAAAGGATTCAAAAAAAAGGAAAGAGCAATACTATTTGGCGTATTACTGATATTTGCGGGGCTATTAATCAGAAGCAGCGTTTTTGATGCAGATATTAATATCGGTGGTACAGCCTTTGCATTGTTAACTTTATCTATTGGTGTAGGGTTTACTTTTGCAGGCATATTTTCAAAAGATATAATTTCAATTTCGGATGTAAAAAAATATATGATGGTTCCTTTGGTTATTGCGGCAATTATTATGCTGTTTAAAAAGTATGAAATGGATATGCCGGTATTGCAAGTTGCAGTTCTTTTTGGTGTCAATATTCTTTTCTTTAAAAAAGAAATTAAAAAAGCTTTAAAAAGTAATGAATAACCCTTGCGTCATTTGCTTTCTGTTTATACAATATAAATACGTTAGGATTAAGTTGTATTCTAATAACGGAGAGCATGAAGTATGGATGACAAAGAATTGATGACACTCATTGAAATCGAAGAGTGGGAGCAGCTAAATTATTATGAACAGTTTTTAACGCTCATGGAGCAATATGAAGCTCTGGATGAAGAGCGTTTATTTAACATTCTGTCAAAATTGGATAATGACAATCTATTATCTTTTATAGAGAGTTATTTTGAAGAAATAATGATGGGCATTCCCGATGACAATATAACACTTTACAAAATATTTTCTTCAGTTAAGGGTGTCTTGGTGGATTTGGCTTCTGCATCCAATAGAAAATCAGCTGCATTGGACAGTTTAGCTTATGAGTTGATTAGGTTTCAAAATTGGCTAATGGAAGATGACTTAGTAGAATGTATCAACCTTAATGATGAATCGGTGAAAAGAATCAGTATCTATGATGCTTTGATATGTACAAGAATCGAGCTGTTGAATGAAGGAAAATATCAGCTTGTTTTTCCCGAAGATATCGATTATACAATAGAAGAATATGATTATATATCAGAAACAGATTATGATGAGACGGACGGCAGCTATGATGAAGAGGAAGATGAAGATTTATACGATGCTATGATCGATCCTGAGAATCCTGTTATTGAAGAATTTGAGTAAAAAAAGATTTCATCATTTATTAAATGAAATTACTGTGTTATAATGAGATTACTCTCAAATAAGGAGGGAGAATAATGGACAAAGAAGTTATAAATCTTAAAGATGCCCTCAACATTAAATGTTGGTCGGATATAAAAACGAAAGAGCAGTTTTTCGATTTTATTTCTTATATGTATTGTCTCGACGATGAAGTTAACGAGGAAGTAGTATTATCTATCGATAATATGGAAATGTTAATAGAAGAATTTTTCAATGATTGCATTGATCTTGTTATAGATTATGAGCCTTCCATAATGGTCTCGCTTGTAGATATGAATTCATACCTTATGGAAATGTTTGAAAAGGACGACAAACCTGAAGTAAGGAAAAAAATAGCACACGAATTAAAAAATTTTTCCCAATGGCTTATGATAGATTCTAAAGTAAAATATATCAATAATAATGAAATATCAGTTGTCAGCGTTTTCGAAGCATTAAAAGGCATAAGAGAAAAAGGAGAAAATCAAAGTATCAAGCTTTTACTTATTCCTGAAAAAAGACAAAATTTACTTAAAGATTTGCAGGAGTTAGTTCGATATGGAATAGACTTCAGCGATGACCCGTATTTCACGGTAGGAGTGAATAAATACGATAATAACTCCTATTATGATGAATATGACGATTATGAAGAAGACTATTATCTTAACTAATAACTAAGAGATAATGAAGAAATTTTGCCTTTGGCAAAATTTCTTCGTTTAATTCATGATAAATGACTAAAGTCTTAATTTAGCGTATTTTTGAGTGATTTGATAAGCTTTCTATTCATCAGCCATTGAAATCGATGGAATTTCGAAGTAAAAATGACAGGACGTCATTTTTAGGTCAACCGCAGCATGGACGCTGTCGTTTGACCGTACGAGAAATACCGGAGATAGAAATGCTGCTGATGCAGAAAGATTATCGTTAACGAAAAAATTTGCTAAATTAAGAGCCTGACACAAGGAAGAAAGATGAAAGAAAGTTAATAAAGAAACCTGCCTTATGGCAGGTTTCTTTATTAACTACAGTTCTTACAGGTCAAAGTTTTTAAATGCCACTTCTACTTGTGTGCCTCCAAAAATAGTCTTTATCATGTTTAAAAAGTTATCTGACAGGTCACTTGCATAAAAGGTATTTTTAAAATCAGGATCATCTGAAAAAAGATTATTGACAGACAGCTCATGCTTGATGCTTTGTATAATTTCCTTTGAAGGGTCTATAATTGCAAGTTCAGGATATAGTCTTTCGATATTTTCTCTTATCAACGGATAATGAGTACATCCCAAAACAAGTGTATCGATGCCATGGGTATTAATAAAATCATCCAAATAATACTTTATGGAAAGGTCCATTATTTTATTATCTATAATGCCCTCTTCAATGAGAGGGACAAGGATAGGACATGCCTTATCATATAGTTTTAAACTGGGATTATATGACAAGATGGAATTGATATAGGTTTTATGATTAATAGTCACTTTTGTGCCGATAATCCCGATTCGATTTGATGATGTAAAGGTTTCGGCAACTTTTTTTGACGCAGGGTCAATAATACCTACAATAGGGATATGAGGATATTTTATCTGCAATTCCTTGAGGCAGGTAGACGTAATTGTATTGCATGCAATGACGAGCATTTTAACATTATTATTAACTAAAAAATCTGCAATTTGATAAGAAAAATTTCTTATGGTGGATATAGCCTTTGAACCATATGGTGTGCGTGCCGTATCACCGAAATATATTATACGTTCGTCGGGGAGCTGTTGTATTAAATGAGGAATACATGTTAATCCCCCTAAACCGGAATCAAAAAAGCCAATAGGTTTGTTTTTCATGATGTCTCCTTTTAAAATCAGTAAAATATATGGGTTTTCAAAAAAATGAATTGAAGTGTAATTATAATAATTAATTGTTTTTATGAGATACTTTATTATACAATATATATTAATGAAAAGGATGTGAAATGTAAATACTATTACTGTCGTAAGACAAAACAGATGAGGGAGGAGATTTAATGGCTCAAGATTCTAAAAGATTGAAAAAAAGAGAAGAAATAGATAATAAATATAAATGGAATTTACAAGATATGTATCCGGACGATGAAGTTTGGGAAAAAGATTTTGCATCTGTCAGAGAAAAAGCAAAAGAATTGGAAGGGTACTCCGGCAGACTTGGAGAAAACTCAGAAGTACTATTTGAGGCTTTAGATAAGAAGGACCAATTATCACGTATGCTTGGAAATATTTATGTATATGCTCGTATGAAGAAGGACGAGGATAATAACATAACAAAATATCAGGCGATGAGCGAAAAAGCGCAGGCTCTCTCAGTAGAAATAGGCACTCAATTAGCATTTTTCACACCTGAGATAATAGACATACCGGAGGAAAGGCTTCTCTCCTTTATTGATGAAAATGAAAAATTAAAGGTCTACGAATTTCTTTTAAAAGACCTTATGAGGCAAAAACAGCATGTACTCTCAAAGCAGGAGGAATATATTATTGCTCAGTTCGGAGAATTGGTATCTGCCCCTGAAAGTATTTTCAGAATGATAAACAATGCGGATATTAAATTTGGATATATAAAAGATGATGAAGGCGATGATATAGAAGTAACCCATGGCAGATTTATAAGCTTTCTTGAATCTCCGAACAGACGAATAAGGGAAGATGCTTTCAATGCACTTTATGCTGCTTATGAAAAACAAAAAAATACTATAGCTTCTACTTATAATTACAGTACTAAAGGGGATGTCGTTCTTGCAAAGCTGCGTAAATACAATTCATCGCTGGAAGAGGCCTTGGATGGCGATAATATCCCGATAAAAGTTTATGATAACCTTATTCAAACCGTACATGAAAATATTGACCTTTTACATAGATATATAAATGTTCGCAAGAAGATGCTTAATTTAGACGATTTACACATATATGACCTCTATACGCCTATTGTAAAAGAGGTGGACCGTAAAATCCCTTATGAAGAAGGACTTAGAATCATTGAAAAGGCACTTCAGCCTATGGGAGAGGAATATGTCACCATTATGAAGGAAGGCTTTCATGGCGGCTGGATAGATGTTTATGAAAATGAAGGGAAGACCAGCGGTGCTTATTCATTTGGCACATATGACAGCTTTCCGTATATTTTATTGAATTATTCAGATACCATTAAAGATGTCTTTACTATTGCACATGAGATGGGTCATTCCATGCATTCCTATTACTCCAGAAGGAACCAGCCTTATGTGTATGGAGGGCATTCCATTTTTACTGCGGAAGTTGCTTCAACAGTCAATGAGGCCTTGCTTATGGACTATATGATCCAGCAGTCTAAAGATAAAACTGAAAAAATGTATCTGCTGAATTATTTTATGGAGCAATTCAGGGGAACTCTTTTTAGACAAACAATGTTCGCTGAATTTGAGAAAATGACACACGAAGCTGTGGAAGCGGGAGAAGTTTTGACAAAGGATTGGTTATGCAATACCTATTATGATCTGAATAAATTTTATTATGGAAATGAGTTGATCCATGATAAAGCAATTCAGATGGAATGGGCAAGGATCCCCCACTTTTACTCAGCATTTTATGTTTATAAATATGCTACAGGATATTCTGCCGCAATAGAGCTGTCCAGGAAGATATTGGATGAAGGAAAAATTGCGAGAAATAGGTATATAGATTTTCTTAAATCAGGCAATTCAAATTATCCTATCGAACTGTTAAAAATAGCGGGCGTAGATATGGCGAGTCCAAAGCCTATTCGAAATGCCATGAAAACTTTTAAGGAATTGGTTGAACAATTTGAGATGTTTGTGTAATATTTTCATATGGCACTATGAAGGGGGAATAATATTTGAATAATTTATTGAAGGATAAGAACATATTGATCATGGGTGTTGCAAATAAATGGAGCATCGCATGGGCAATAGCCGAACAATCATATAGAGCCGGTGCAAAACTTTCATTTTCGTATTATGGTGAGAAAAGCTTAAGGAGCTTGGAAAAACTTACAGAGGGCATGAAAGATGTTGTTTTTGTAGAGTGTGATGTTACAAAAGATCAGGATATAGAGAATACTTTTAATATGTTAAAAGAAAGAGTAGGTGTTATCCACGGAATTGCACACTGTATAGCTCATGCAAAAACAGAAGAATTGAAGGGAAAATTCATGGATACGTCAAGAGATGGATATGCAATGGCGCATGATATCAGCGTTTATTCACTGATTTCGATTTCCAAATATGCAAAACCGTTAATGACGGAAGGCGGAAGTATTATTACCCTTACTTATTATGGCGGTGAGAAAGTAATTCCGAATTATAATGTGATGGGTGTTGCTAAAGCTGCATTGGATGCCAGCGTAAAATATCTTGCAGTCGATCTCGGAAAAGATAATATCAGGGTCAATAATATATCTGCAGGTCCAATTCGAACACTTGCAGGAAAAGGAATTTCCCATTTTGATCAAATGCTGAAAGCATTTGAAGAGAAATCTCCCATGGGCAGGCTTGTTGATCCTGCTGAAGTTGGTAAGACGGCACTTTTCCTCTTCAGTGATTTAAGCAGCGGTGTTACCGGTGAAACCATACATGTGGACTGTGGATACAATGTTATAGGCATTTAAAAGCAGCATGAGATGCTGCTTTTAAAATGAATAATTAATAATGAATAATGAAAAATTATCGAAGGTTTTGCTTCAGGCAAAACCTTCCTTAGCTTTCAGTTTTCAGTTGTATTAGCATATATGTATATACGTGAGACATATATTATAAAAAATACTATGTCTTTGTATAAAGGGGGATAATTATGGATGCTCTAAAATGGCTTAAGGAAAACATTAAAGAATTAGATATAAAAGAGATTTTCGATATATCAGACGAAACAGAATGGATATGGGTAAACAAAACTGTCTTTGCCGATATTTTTTATAGCTTGGGATTTGAACCTGAAAATGAGGAAGAGGATGAAGGCTTTCAAGAGCTGGATGAAGAGGTTGTATTTTCGATTCTTGAAGATGTTCTGAAAGAATATGATTATATTAGAATCAGTCAACATTTGTTTTCATCCTGGGAAAAGAATTTCAAACCTACTAAGGACATGATAACGGTGGTGTTTGTAAAGAAATCATTGTATCGCAGAATGAGCATCGAATGTCAAAATAATTATGGGTGGTTTTTAAAAGCAATTGCGGCAGATACTTATTTTAAGGTCAATCAGGAGTTTTCCGGTCTTCCCGCATGCTATGAGGAATTATATAAAGACAACTACAGAATTATTGAGGATATACTTTCCTTGCAAGATTATAAATACATATCCGGACACTGGCAATATATCCCCAAGGACAAGGTGCTGCTGTTTTATAAAGGAAGCAAATTTATGAGCAGTTGGACAAAGCAAGAGGCAGAAACTTTTTATGAGGAAATGTCGAAGCATTAGAGGAATTTCCGCTTCACTTTGGTCCAAAAATCATATTTCTCCAGTCTTAATACCTGTACCTGAGTATTTGACAGGTAAAGGGAAATCTCATATATTTCATCAAATCTATGTTCCATACCGTCTGAAATTATTAAAATAGATTTTTCAAAAGTATTTTCAGGGAAAATACGGATGGTAATTTCAGGCGGTACGATAACGCTTGAAGTAAATGAACGATAAGCAGTGGTATTTATAGGAGCCAGAGGGGTTATTTGAAGAAGGTTCAATCTGGGATCAACAATACTGCCGCCAAGAGAATAATTATATGCGGTGCTTCCTGCAGGAGTTGCTATCAGCAGACCATCGCCACTGAATCTTTCTAAAAAGCTGTCATCCAACGATATATTTAGATGTATTGTTTTAGCTTTATCACTGCGTATGCCTATTTCATTGATGCCGTAGAGATAGTTCTTTTTATTTTTTGTTACGATTTCCGCACATACTGCATTTAGGGTTTGGATTTTATAATCTCCCTTATTATATTTAAAAATGAATTCATCTAATTGGTTGGGGGAAATCTCTTGGAAAAACCCCAAATGCCCTGTGTTTACACCAATAATGGGAATCCTGGGGAAATTATATGTATGAACGGTTCTTAAAAAAGATCCGTCGCCGCCAATGCAAATTATCAGTTCCGCATTGTTGTCAAACTCTTTTGAAATTATAAAATTATCCTTTTCGAGCCTTTGCTTCAATACCCTTTTCGTTTCTAAGGAAAGAGCGTTGTCATTAGCTACTATGTTAATAATTCTGGTATTATCCGACATTGAAAACCCTTCTCTCTTATTGAGATAAAGACATTTTATCATAAACTGCCATAATGTTTAATATTATTTTATATTCTTGTCAAAAATTTGGTATATTATTACAAGGATGCTTCGCATCGGTTTATCGTTTATGGTTTATGGTGTATCGAAGCCTTCCTCTTCGGGGAAGGTGTCAGCGAAGCTGACGGAAGGAGTCATCCGGAGCAGGTCTCAGGTTTAAGGTTAAACTGAAAACTGAAAACTGACAACTGAAAGATAATGAAGAAATTTGTTAAAACAAATTTCACAATATTTTTTTTAAATATTATTTTTAAAAATTAATGTAGACTTTGAGAAACAAAGTCAACCAAAACTATCAGTTTTCAGTTATCAGTTGTTAAAGCCCTAACCACTAACCACTAACCACTAATCACTAATATCTAATCACTGAGGAGAAGAGGATATGAAATATACAGCCATAGAAAAAGATAATGATTTAATGATCAAGGATATTTTGCAGCGAAGATTGAATCTTTCAAGCAGACTGTTGAGAAAGCTGAAGAACAATCAAGGCGTTTATAAAAATGGGGAGCCTGTATTTCTAAATGTAAAGGTAAAAAAGGGCGATGTCATTGATGTCGTTTTTCCTGAAGAATACAGCAATTTTGAGCCTGAAGATATTCCTATTGAGGCTGTGTATGAGGATGAATCTTTGCTGATTATTAATAAGCAGCCGAATGTTGTTGTACATCCGACTAGAAGTCATCTCAATGGAACCATTGCAAATGGTCTGATGTATTATATGAATGCAAAAAAGGACTCATATAAAATAAGGTTTGTTAATCGGCTTGACAGAGACACATCCGGGCTCTTGATCATCGGCAAGAATTCTTTTGTTCAGGAAGAGCTTTCACAGCAGATGAAAGAGGATTTGGTCATAAAAAAATATATTGCAATTTTAGAAGGTTGTATGGAAAAAGATGAAGGTATAATAGAGCAGCCAATAAAAAAGAATCCGGGAGAGATGGTACGCGTTATATCTGAGGAAGGACAAGATTCTATTACCATTTATAAAGTATTGAAAAGGCTGGGGACGGATTATACCGTGGTAGAAATATTGTTAAAGACAGGCAGAACGCACCAGATAAGAGTGCACATGGCATATATGGGACATCCTGTGGTTGGTGACGAGCTATATGGAAAAGATAATAAGAGTATTATGAAAAGGCAGGCTTTGCATGCGGCCTATCTGTCCTTTATTCATCCTAGAACAGGTGAGCGAATGGAAGTAGAGGCAGGATTGCCGGAAGATATGCAGGAGCTTATTGACCAATATCAAGAAACATAAAAAAAGAAGCATTTTAAAAATGCTTCACATAAAAACTTTCTTTTTAATAAGTAATCGATTCTCGATATGTTTCTTAGAACAGGCCTCCGAATAGGTTGCCAAAACCTTTTCCTGAGCAGGTGCACAATAAGAAAATAATTACCAAAATCCACAGCCAGTTATTATCACCGCCGCATCCTCCAAAAATACCGCCGCCATTGCACAATAATAGAATAATAATTACAACAAAAATCCATAGAAAATTATCATCATCACAGCCATGACCGAAACCTTGGCTATTGATTTCCTTTAATTCCTCAGTCAATAACAACACCTCCGTTTAAAGACTTGATATATAATATGAAATTGAATATAAAATGTGACTCCTTTCCGAAATAAGTGTATCAACCATAATAACAAAAAAAATAATATTAAATTAGGTTGACGTGGCTAAATTCAAATAGTAAAATAAATATAATTTCATAAAATACATAATAGCTGAGAAGGAGAAAAAAATGCTTTTTATGTTTTAGAGAGTCAGTGGTTGGTGCAAGCTGATACAGGAAAGTATAGAATGGTCACTCCGGAGCTGCTTCTTGGAACATTAGTATAAGAAGCCGGCATGAATGTCGTTAATTCAATGAAGTTATTCTTTTATGAATAATTAGGGTGGTACCGCGAAAAAACAGCTTTCGCCCCTAACGGAGTTGGGGGAAAAGGCTTTTTTATTATATAGAAAAAAATTCTTTGTAATAAAGCAGCTGCTTTGTTATTAAAAGACTAAAGTATTTTATAATAAATGATTAATAAATCATTAAAGGAGATGTTAAAATGGCAAAAATGTATTATGAAAAAGATGCGGATTTAAAGTTACTCGATGGAAAGAAAGTAGCGGTCATAGGCTATGGAAGCCAAGGACACGCACATGCACTGAATCTGAAAGAAAGCGGTGTGGATGTTGTTGTTGGTCTCTATGAAGGAAGTAAGTCTATAGAAAAAGCTAAAGCTGATGGACTTCAGGTAATGACGGTAGCCGAAGCGGCAAAGGCTGCAGATATAGTCATGATGCTTGTTCCCGATGAAAAACAAAGAAAAATATATGAAGAAGATATAAAAGGTAATTTAACAGAGGGTAATGCTTTGGCTTTTGCACATGGTTTTAATATTCATTTTAGTCAAATCGTACCGCCTCCAAATGTAGATGTTTTCATGGCTGCACCAAAAGGACCAGGACATTTGGTAAGAAGAGTGTATAAAGAAGGTTTTGGCGTACCGGCTCTTATAGCGGTATATCAGGATTACACCGGTAGAGCGAAAGACATTGCATTAGCTTATGCAAAAGGTATTGGCGGTACACGTGCAGGTGTGCTTGAAACTACTTTCAGAGAAGAGACAGAGACTGACCTTTTTGGTGAGCAGGCAGTACTTTGCTGAGGTACAACAGAA
>JAAYPU010000377.1 GCA_012519645.1 Clostridiales bacterium
AGATACCGGCATGACGATATTCCTGACTACACATTATATGGAGGAAGCTGCTGCCGCAGACTATATCATCATACTCAATCACGGTAAAATAGCCGCAAAAGGAACTCCTTATGATTTAAGAGAAAAATACAGCTATGACACTCTAAGAATCAAGCCTAAAGATGCTGGACATATTTCTGCCGTATTGGGCAATGCAGGTATGTCATTTTCAAACAGCAACGGTATTATTATTGCGAAGCTCTCTAAGACTTTGGATGCTATCCCTATTATAAAGACTCTTGAAAATGATATAGAAAGCTTTGAGGTCATTCATGGCTCTATGGATGATGTATTTTTACAAATTACCGGAGGTGAATTGAATAATGCTTAATCTTACAGTACGAAACCTTAAAATATACTTCCGACAAAAAAGCGCTGTTTTTTTCTCTATGCTTGGCGTATTTATCATTATTGGCTTATATGCACTCTTTTTGGGTGACGTATGGGTAAGAAGCTATAATTTCCCCGGAGCAGATATCCTGATGAGTAATTGGATCATTGCCGGTATTGTAGCCGTTACATCCATTACAACTACTATGGGAGCTTTTGGTACTATGGTAGAAGACAGAGTGACAAAGAATAATAAGGATCTTTTTGCCTCACCTGTTAAACGACATAAAATCGTCGGCGGTTATATATTAAGTGCTTATATTATCGGTATCATTATGAGCTTACTTGCTTTTGTAGTGGGAGAAATCTATATTGTCGCAAGCGGCGGCGAATTCCTCTCTTTTCTGAGCTTAATAAAAATGCTGGGTGTAATTTTAATATCCGTTTTGGCTTCAAGCTCCATAGTATTTTTTATAGTCAGCTTCTTTTACAGCACGACTGCATTCTCAACTGCCAGTACAATATTGGGCACACTTATAGGATTCCTGACCGGTATTTATATACCAATAGGAGTACTGCCTGATACCATACAGATGATCATCAAGCTGTTTCCTGTCTCTCACGCAGGCGCTCTTATGCGCCAGATTATGATGACATCTTCATTTGAAAAATTGGCTATACCTCCGAATTATCTTTCTGAGTTAAAGCAAATGACAGGAGTTATCTATATGTATGGGAATCATGAAGCAACCCCTGCCATTCATATTCTTGTTCTTTTTGGTACGTCTTTAATATTTTTCCTTCTTTCTATATTAAATGTTTCAAAAGCCTATAAATAATCAGGCTTTGTCAGTTGACAAAGCCTTTAAATATAAATCTATATTTACAAAAAAAAACAGGACTGAACTTCGAAAATCCAGCCCTTAATCTTAAAATATATATAAATGGGGAGGGTTATAAATAAAATCTAAAGCTTATGAGCAGTACGCTTGATGATTTCGTTTTGCACTGCAGGTGTAAGCCTTGTAAAATATGTGCTGTAGCCTGCTACACGGACAATCAAATTCCTGTAATCCTCAGGTCTTTTTTGAGCTTCCTTTAGAGTCTCATTATCTACCACGTTGAACTGTATGTGTTTGCCGCCGTTAAACAAATAGGTTTTTGCAAGTGTTGAAAGCTTCATTAAATCAGCATCTGACTTCAGCGCACTTGGATCTATTTTCATGTTTAAGAGCATTGCATTAAAAGGATCTTGATCGACCTGCATTGCACTTTTCAGAGATTGAGTAGGTCCATTCACATCTGTTCCCTGAGCAGGTGACATAACTCCGTCTGCTAATGTCTCGCCTTTCTTTCTTCCATCCGGTGTTGCACAGGTATAAGAACCTCCCGGAGCATGTGCTGTAATTGATATACCCGTAGGTCTTGGCGGAACACCATAGACTGAACGGAAACTGTTGGTGCTTTCCACCCAGTAAGCATATAGATCCTTTGCTATATTATCGACTTCTTCGATTCCATTTCCGAATTTTGGTGCTTCAAGGCACATCTTTCGTATTTCTTCGTAGCCTTCCCAATTA
>JAAYPU010000378.1 GCA_012519645.1 Clostridiales bacterium
CGTTCCTTAAGCAAATTGGAATGGCACGTTTTAAGAGAATATCTGCTTGGCAAATCATATCAAGAAATTGCCAATGATATGAAAAAGCCTATTAAATCTATTGATAATGCACTTCAGCGTGTTAAAAGAAAATTGGAAATATTCATAGATAACAGAAGGTAATTACATATATTGCTATTCGAGGTAATAAACTATTCATGCAAGAGTTTATTGACACCCATAAGGGATAATAGTAAAATAGGTAACTGAATAATGCCCATGTGGCTCAGTCGGTTAGAGCGTCGCCTTGGTAAGGCGGAGATCGGCGGTTCAAATCCGCTCGTGGGCTCCAGTTAAAATATTTTTTCATTTACTAGTATTTTCTAAGGAGGAATAAAAGAAAATGGGAAAAGCAAAATTTGAAAGAAACAAGCCCCACGTTAATATTGGGACAATAGGTCACGTAGACCATGGTAAGACAACATTGACAGCAGCGATAACAAAGACATTGCATACAAGATATGGACTGGGAAGCGCAGTAACATTTGACGAAATCGATAAAGCACCGGAAGAAAAAGAAAGAGGAATAACAATATCAACAGCGCACGTAGAATACGAAACACCAAACAGACACTATGCGCACGTTGACTGCCCGGGCCATGCTGACTATGTAAAGAACATGATAACAGGAGCAGCACAGATGGACGGAGCTATACTGGTAGTAGCAGCAACAGACGGACCGATGCCTCAGACAAGAGAGCACATCCTCTTATCAAGACAGGTAGGAGTACCATACATTGTAGTATTCTTAAACAAATGCGACATGGTAGATGACGAAGAATTGTTAGACCTGGTAGAAATGGAAGTAAGAGAACTGTTAAGCGAATATGAATTCCCCGGAGATGACACACCGGTTATCAGAGGATCAGCATTAGAAGCATTGAATGATCCAATGGGACCATGGGGAGATAAAATAGTAGAACTATTCGAACAAGTTGATTCATATATACCTGAACCGGAAAGAGATATAGACAAGCCGTTCTTAATGCCTGTAGAAGACGTATTCTCCATTACAGGACGAGGAACAGTAGCTACAGGAAAAGTAGAAAGAGGAGTCTTGAAAGTACAAGACGAAGTAGAAATAGTAGGTCTTACTACAGAAGCAAGAAAAGTAGTAGTAACAGGGGTAGAAATGTTCAGAAAGCTGTTAGACCAAGCACAAGCTGGAGACAATGTCGGAGTACTGTTAAGAGGAGTACAAAGAACAGAAATCGAAAGAGGACAGGTACTTGCAGCACCAAAGACAATCAAACCTCATACAAAGTTCAAATCAGAAGTATACGTACTTAAAAAAGAAGAAGGTGGAAGACATACACCATTCTTTAACGGATACAGACCACAATTCTACTTTAGAACAACAGACGTAACAGGAACAGTAAAGCTTCCTGACGGTGTAGAAATGTGTATGCCCGGAGACAACATCCAGATGGAAATCGAATTGATAACACCGATTGCAATTGAAGAAGGTGTAAGATTTGCTATCAGAGAAGGCGGAAGAACAGTTGCTTCCGGAGTTGTTACAGCTATTACGGAATAGCTTGCTGATTTAGGATTTGCATTCATATTGAATGCAAATCCTTTAAATAAATACTTGATTATTAAAAAAAAATATAATATAATATTTGAGCATGCTTTAGGACAGCGATGAAGCAGGAGGTTGCTGTATTAAGGCTTTAAAAATTTGGTTTAAAAGCTTTAAATACAGGTAGTTTCTGCTGAGAATGTCCGTTCTGGAAACGGGCGACGGGAATTTATACACAAAAATATTTCTAAAAAAAAATACGAAACACCCGGCAGTGTGTATGAATACCCTTCGTGCGTAATTAATTATCAATACGTGCGAAAAAAGGAGGTTGAAAGTAATGACACAAGGACAGAAAATAAGGATTAGATTAAAGGCGTACGATCATAAAATTCTAGATCAATCTGCAGGAAAAATTGTGGAAACTGCAAAGAAAACAGGTGCAGAGGTATCAGGACCGATTCCATTGCCAACTGAAAAACAAATAATAATGATCTTAAGAGCAGTTCATAAGTATAAGGATTCCAGAGAACAGTTTGAGCAAAGAACGCATAAAAGACTTATTGATATACTAAATCCTACGCCTAAGACTGTCGATTCTCTTATGAGACTTGACTTGCCGGCAGGCGTGGACATTGAAATCAAGCTTTAAGCTAAGAAGAGAATACTAAGATAAGGTTGAAATAAAAAAGTTTCTCCCAATACTTCTTAGTATGATTACATTTGTAATCCGCTGTAAGAAAAATAGGAGGTGTTAAAAGAATGAAGACGATTTTAGGAAAGAAAATAGGTATGACTCAGATTTTCACTGAAAAAGGAGAGGCCGTGCCTGTGACTGTAGTAGAAGCCGGACCGGCTATTGTTACACAAGTTAAAAATCAAGACAAAGATGGTTATCAGGCAGTTCAGATCGGATATGGAGATGTAAAAATATCCAAGGTAAATAAACCTTTAAAAGGACATTTTGATAAATCAAACGTAGAATATAAGAAATATCTGACTGAATTCAGAGTAGAAGATTCAAGTGCCTATGAAACAGGTCAAAAAATTACGGTTGAGGATTTTGAAGCAGGAAATAAGGTAGATGTGACAGGTACTTCAAAAGGTAAAGGAACACAAGGTGCTATTAAAAGACACGGTCAAGCGAGAGGCCCTATGGCTCATGGTTCCAAGTACCACAGAGGTGCAGGTTCCTTAGGAGGTACATCTTATCCGGGAAGAGTATTTAAAGGACAAACGGGATCAGGAAGAATGGGAAATGAAACTGTTACAGTTCAGAATGTCGAAGTTGTTAAGATAATTCCGGATAAGAATATTATGCTGCTGAAAGGTGCTGTACCGGGACCTAAAGGCGCATTACTTAGAATTCAAGATGCTGTTAAAAGTCAAGATAGATAGTGATACGGAGCAGAAGGGAGGAAAGAGCAATGGCTAAAGTAAGCATATTAAATATGGCTGGTGAGCAAGTCGGACAAATGGACCTCAATGATGATGTTTTTGGAATAAAAGTGAATGAATATGCGGTTCATGAAGTTATAAAAAACTACTTAGCTAATCAAAGACAAGGCACACAATCTGCAAAAACAAGAAGTGAAGTTCGCGGTGGCGGCAGAAAACCTTACAGACAAAAAGGTACAGGCAGAGCCAGACAAGGAAGTATAGTGGCTCCTAACCATGTAGGTGGAGGAATAGTCTTTGCACCAAAGCCAAGAGACTATAGATATACGGTGCCAAAGAAAATAAGAAGACTTGCAATGAAATCTGCATTGACTTCAAAGGTTATTGATAATGAAATAATCATTATAGATGATTTAAAATTAGAAATGCCGAAAACAAAAGAAATGGTTAAAATTCTTTCAAATGTTAAAGCTGATAAAAAAGCACTCATCGTCATGACAGATAAAGATGAAAATATTATTAAATCAGCTGCAAATATACCGGGTGTTACAACTACACTTGTATCCACACTAAATGTGTACGAAATAATCAATCACAACAGCTTTATAATCACTAAGGATGCAGTACACAAAATAGAGGAGGTGTACTCATAATGACAACAGCATACGATATTATAATCAAGCCGGTTATCACGGAAACAAGTATGGATGAAACTTCAAATAAAAAATATACATTTAAGGTTGCAAAAAAAGCAAACAAAACACAAATAAAAAATGCAATTGAAGAAATCTTTGGTGTAACTGTTGAAAAAGTCAACGTTATGAATCTCCAAGGAAAAGTGAAGAGAATGGGAAGAAATGTCGGAAGAACACCTGATACAAAAAAAGCTATAATTACCCTTACACCTGATAGCAAAGAAATCGAATTCTTCGAGGGAATGTAAGCTGTACGAAATTTTAATACGAAGGAGGTAACAGCATGGGTATCAGAAAATATAAACCAACTACACCCGGACAGAGAGGGATGTCAGTATCAACTTTTGAAGAAATTACGACAAATGAACCTGAAAAATCTCTGGTGGTGACATTAAAGAAAAACTCAGGCAGAAATGCTCATGGAAAGATAACCGTTAGACATAAAGGCGGCGGACAAAAAAGAAAATATAGAATTATCGATTTTAAAAGAGATAAGGATGATATTCCGGCAAAAGTTGCAACTATAGAATATGATCCAAACAGAAGTGCAAACATAGCATTGGTTATTTATGCGGATGGAGAAAAAAGATATATAATTGCACCTAATAAATTGAATGTCGGTGATGTTATCATGTCCGGCGAAAAAGCAGATATTACTGTTGGAAATGCATTAAAGCTTAAAAATATTCCGGTAGGTTCAATAATTCACAACATTGAGTTAAAACCGGGAAAAGGTGCTCAGATGGTAAGATCTGCAGGAAATTCTGCTCAGCTTATAGCAAGAGAAGGTAAATTTGCAACTTTGAGATTACCGTCAGGAGAAATGAGAAAAGTAAGCTTGGAGTGCAGAGCAACCATAGGCGAAGTAGGAAATATCGACCACTCAAATATCATGATCGGAAAAGCAGGCCGCAAGAGACATATGGGTATAAGACCTACAGTCAGAGGTTCTGTAATGAATCCAAATGACCATCCACACGGCGGTGGTGAAGGAAGGGCTCCGATAGGAAG
>JAAYPU010000379.1 GCA_012519645.1 Clostridiales bacterium
AAAAGATAATAATTAATAGATAACAGTTAAGGAAGGAATTTGCTCATGCAAATTCCTACATTCAATCATAAATCAAAAAATAAATAAAGGATTTGCTATGCAAATCCTTCCATTAATTCTTAAATTCTTAATTCTTAATTATTCATTACTTGCAGATTATTTCTTATCCAAAAAATAATCTGCAAGTTTGTATCCCGCATCAAAAAACATACCGCTCTTTTCTGCTGCAATCTCATCAAATGCATTATCTTTATTATATATTTCTTTTGTACTGTCGTATAATACAAATGGCACCGGGTCGGATGTATGTGTTTTAATGGCTATAGGTGTTGGATGATCAGGTAAAATCAAAATCTTAAAGGGCTCTCCTTGAGAACTCAAATAGTCATAAATAGGCTTCACTATTTTTTCGTCTATTATTTCCATAGATCTTATCTTTCCGGAGCAGTCTCCTTGATGGCTGCATTCATCCGGTGCTTCCACGTGCAAATACACATAATCTTTTCCTCTTTTTAATGCATCGATTCCTGCCATTGCTTTGCCGTCAAAATTGGTATGAATATTTCCGGTAGCTCCCGGCACATCAATAGATTCAAGCCCAGCACATATGCCTATACCTTTTACAAGATCAACAGCAGAAATAACAGCTCCTTCAAGATGATATTTATTTTTGAATGAATCAAGCCGAGGCTTTCTTCCTTCTCCCCATATCCATATAGAATTTGCCGGTTTTAATCCTTTTTCTTTTCTGCTGATATTTACGGGATGGTCTTTGAGCAGCTCATAGCTCTTTCTCATCATGGATAAAACCCAATCTATTTCTTTCTCTTTTGGCAGATAATCAGTAATTTTCCTGTCTAAAATATCATGGGGCGGTATCAGTTTAAATCCTTCAGAACCGTTTTTCCATACAACAGCATGTCTGTAACTGACACCCGGATAAAAAGAAATATCTGCACTACCCAGCTGCTCATTGATATATCTGATCAGTATGGCAGCTTCCTCGCTTGAAATTTCACCTGCGCTGTTATCCAACATAACTTTCTCATCGTAAAAGTCATCTTCTGATAGGGTTACAAGATTACACCTAAAAGTTACATCCGTATCTGCTAGGTCGATTCCCATACTTACTGCCTCCAAAGGCGAACGCCCTGTATGATAAACTTTCGGGTCATAACCCATAACCGATAAATTAGCTGTATCACTTCCCGGTGACATTCCATCTGGAATGGTCTTGACTTTTCCTATTTCTCCCCTTTGGGCAAGACTGTTGATAGTTGGAAGATTCGCATACTGCAAAGGTGTTTTATCTCCTAAGCTTGGAACTTTCTCATCTGCCATTCCATCAGCCAGAACAAGTACATATTTCACTACAAACACTCCTTCGAATAAGACTCTTTATTATAAATAATTATTCATTTTTAAGCTTATACTATTGTATCATATAATAAAATCCGTTACACTAAAAAGTAACCCATTTTCATACATAAACTTTTAGATTTTTTATTAAAAAACAGTTGATTTTATTCAGTTTTGCTATTGACTTTATTTTATTTATTTTATATCATCATGAATATATTAAATGTTTGATATTTTTTTGTCAAATATAAGGAGGTAATAAACTATATGGACAGAGTGTATAATTTTTCTGCAGGACCCTCAATGCTTCCTTTAGAAGTATTAGAAACTGCAGCATCAGAAATGACCAATTACAAGGGATCTGGTATGTCAGTCATGGAAATGAGCCATCGTTCAAAAGAATTCGATGGTATTATTAAAGATGCGGAAAATTTACTAAGAGAACTCATGAGCATTCCAGAAAATTACAAAGTTCTATTCCTTCAAGGCGGAGCCTCAACTCAGTTTGCTATGGTTCCTTTAAATCTATTCAGAAATTCCAAAAAAGCAGATTTTATCATTACCGGATCTTGGGCAGAAAAAGCAGCACAAGAAGCAGCACGTTATGGAACAGCAAATATATTAGCTTCTTCAAAAGCAGATGTCTTTTCCTATATTCCTAAAGTAGATAAATCAAAATACTCACCGGATGCGGATTATTTTTATATTACTACCAATAACACAATATACGGAACAAGATATACTACTCTTCCTGAAACGGGAAATGTTCCTTTGGTTGGAGATATGTCTTCAAATATATTGTCACAGGTTTATGATGTTTCCAAATTCGGGCTCATATTTGCAGGTGCTCAGAAAAATATAGGACCTGCCGGAGTTACAGTTGCTATTATTAGAGATGACCTTATAGGACATGCAATGGACATAACACCAACTATGCTTAATTACAAAACACATGCCGAAAACGATTCTTTATATAATACACCTCCAACTTTTGCAATATATATAGCAAAATTAACCTTTGAATGGGTTAAAAAACTGGGTGGCGTGGCAGCAATCCAAAAAATGAACGAAGAAAAAGCTGCTCTGCTTTATGATTATATCGATAACAGCAGTCTGTTTAAAAATCCGGTTGCAAAAGAAGACCGATCACTGATGAATATCACTTTCGTAACAGGCTCCGAAGAATTGGATAAAAAATTCATAGCAGAAGCAAAACAACAAGGTCTCGTAGCATTAGGCGGTCATCGTTCCGTAGGAGGAATGCGTGCCAGCATATATAATGCAATGCCTATAGAAGGTGTTCAGAAACTGGTAAATTTGATGAAAAAATTTGAAATGGAAAATAAATAAAGAAAGGAAGCTTCTTTATGTTTAAAATTGCAACTCTGAATAATATTTCAGCAAAAGGCTTGATATATTTTAACGATAAATTTCAGATCACAGACTGCATTGATGATGCAGACGGTATTCTCGTTAGAAGTGCTAAAATGCATGATATGGATTTTTCAAAAAATCTTAAGGCTATTGCACGTGCCGGTGCAGGAGTCAACAATATCCCTGTGGACAAATGCTCAGAAGCAGGTATTGTTGTTTTTAATACCCCGGGTGCAAACGCTAACGCCGTAAAAGAACTTGTTCTTGCAGGACTACTATTATCCTCCAGAAAAATAGTAGAAGGTATCGATTGGACAAGGACTTTAAAAGGCAAAGGCGACGAAGTAGAAAAGCTTGTTGAAAAATGCAAAAGCGAATTTACCGGCTGTGAAATAAAAGGCAAAACCTTAGCAGTAATCGGTTTGGGAGCAATAGGAGTCATGGTTGCCAATGCTGCCTCTGCCCTTGGTATGAACGTTATCGGATATGATCCTTTTATTTCCGTTAAATCAGCTTTAGAGCTTTCAAGAAAAATCAGGCTTATAGAAAAGCTTGACGATTTACTTGCAGAAGCACATTTTATTTCTCTTCATGTTCCAATGGTGAGCGAAACAAAATATATGATCAATAAAGAAAAATTCTCTAAAATGAAAGAAGGAGTAAAAATACTCAACTTTGCAAGAGGAGAAATCGTTGATGATGATGCTCTTATAGAAGCGCTGAAATTAGGAATAGTGGACAGATACGTAACTGACTTCCCAAATGATAAGCTTTTGGGTCTTGAAAATGTAATTCCTGTTCCTCATCTCGGAGCATCCACACCTGAATCGGAAGAAAACTGCGCTATTATGGCAGTGGAAGAAATCAGCGATTATTTGGAAAACGGTAATATTACAAACTCCGTCAACTTCCCTGATTGCAGTCTGGGTATTTGCAAAACTGCAGGTAGAATCGGCGTCCTTCACAAAAACATTCCTGCAATGATAAGCAGAATAACCAGCACAATGGGAGAATTGAATATTAACATCAGCGATATGAACAACAGGAGCAAGAATCTGTATGCTTATACGCTTGTCGATATCGACTCCCCGGTAACCGACGCTCAAGTAGAAGCTTTAAGAAATGTTGACGGTATTATCGGTGTAAGGGTTATAAAATGATGAAATTTCACAATTGAAATTTCATCAAATAAAGAATTATGAATTATGAATGCAGAATTGATGAAGGATATTGCGAAAGCAATATCCTTTTTTAGATTAAGATAATAAAGAAAAGAGAAAGATCTTTCTTCGTAAGCTATGCAATGGCCTTAGCAAACATAAATCCGAGCCACACAGCACACAAACTGACGGCAACATTCAAACCTATATTTATTAAAGCCAATGAATAATCAGAATCCCTCAAATAATTAAAGGTTTCCAGTGAAAAGGTAGAAAAAGTCGTCAATGCGCCCATCATACCCGTCCCTATCAAGAGTCGTATTCGTGGGTCTATCTGTATTGACTCAATGCCATAAAATGTTAACAAGCCTAAAATAAAGCTTCCTATCGCATTCACAATCAATGTGCCAAAGGGGATATAATTACCAAAGGTAACCATAGCCCATAGGGAAATCCAATATCTTAAATTACTCCCTATAAAACCACCGATACCCAGTATCATTATTTTTGACAACATAAATATAACTCCCTATATCATTAGTACAAGTGTAAGCATTCTGCTTTGCAGCAGGATAAGCGATGTTAAATTTAAGATTTATGATTTAGGATTTAAGATTGAATGTAGAAATTTTACTTGCGAAAATCTCCCGGTCACCTAATCTCTAACCCCTAACCTCTAATCCCTATCTTTACTCTATATTCCATACTCATAGAATGGCGGTTTATCAGCACCCGATTTAACGTACCTTATCGAAGGCGATATTAATATGTATCCCCAATACAATAACATATCCTATCAAATAAAACCAGAACATCAAACTGATGACATTTGCCAAACTGCCATAAAGTATATCATAATTTGCAAAATTAGACACATAGAAGGAAAAAACAGAAGAAGCTATAACTATACCCGCTGTAGCAAATGCAGCTCCAGCCCGTACCTTTTTTACGGGCACAGTAACATTTGGAGCATGAGAATAAATATATAGCATACATAAATAAAAAACAAGAAAAGCAAAAGGCCATCTAATAAGATACCAAATATTAGCGATCACTATACTGTACCCAATGATTTCCGAAGAATATCTGGTAATAAGTTCTCCGAGTACACGGCCATATATCATTATCAGCAGACCAAAAATTATCATAAACATCAGGAGTAACGTGATTTTCATTGCCTTGAATCTCTCCGAGAAATTAAAGCCATTTCCCATTTCTAATCCATAGGAATAATTTGATATCCGGATT